>CAMBJI010000224.1 GCA_945867725.1 Bordetella parapertussis | reverse complement strand
GAGATATCTGCCGGCGAAACCTATGAAGGCATGGTCGCTCTGTCGGGCAGTCGTTGTGATCTCCTTATGGTGTATCACAGCCCTACCGCACCGATGGCCGTTGATGAAAAATCCTGCCCTTCGGTATCACTCGGATCGGACCGGTTGATTCCAGTTTGCAAACCGAATGAGATGGGGCAGCCTACATACGCTCTGCCAGATGGCGAGCTGCGCAGCTTACCCTTGCTGGCATATCCACCTGAAACATTTTTCGGGCGGATCTGCAATGGGCTCATACGGTTTCGTCCTGCGGCGCCACACTTTAATGTCGTTGCCCAAAGCCCGCACACACGCGTGCTGCATTCGCTGGCGCTCAACGGTATCGGAATCGCTTGGTTGCCTGAACGCTGTGTGCTGGATGATTTGTCGTCTCGTCGACTGGTTATCGTCAATCACGATGCAATGTGGACTTCGTCACTTGATATCCGCTTGTACGCATCCCATGAAAGAGCGCGTCTTTTGCAAACCAACCTGTGGGAAGACATCAAGGACATCCAGGACACGGTCGCAGCGAGCGGGTAACTGACCGCTTCCGAACCATTTCTTGTGCCTTTGAAGTCTGAGAGTCGAATAAAAAATCAGCGCCGAATAGCGGTGCAGTCGTTGGCCACGGTATGGCGAAGTTTGCATCCAGCACTGGCTGCTCGTAGTTTGCCATCCATACAGGAGGAATCATGGTAAGAATTTTTTTGAGGGTCATGGGTCAAACTTTGTTTGATCGCATCACCAAAGAACTTGCCGCACTAAATTCCGCCTTTCCACGAACTCATTTGTACGGCAAGCCAATCAGTTGGCAGCTAGAAAAAATTGAACCGCCTTTCATTGCTGACCATCTTCGACACACTTCACAAGGAATGCCCGTCGTCTTGATGGAAGCAGATGACACCCGAATCATTGATCACCTTTGGGTTATCAGTAACCGTGAATTTCTCGGGATGACCGCATCGCAAAATCATCTCAACGCACCCGCGCCGCTAATCATGTTTTTACCTGAGGACCTGCCAACGACGGAGCTGCTCGAAATGCCGCCCGTGGTATCCGATTGGGTGACCCGGGCATCCATGCATGAAACCGTGAGACGAATATTCAGTAGCCTGAATCGCTTTCACCGTTTTCATGCAGAGGTTACGGGTGGCAAGTTGTCGCTGGCTGCAGAGTCACGCATGCTTTGCTTCAGTACCGAATCCATACAACTGACCCCCTCCGAAGTGGCCGTAGCCGAACTTTTCCTGCATCACTTTGGCAGTGTCATTCCCCTCGAGGAGATCCTGCTGCTATTCAAACTATCGGGTAGGTCAACTGAAGGCAGCAATGTCCGAGTCACCATGTGTCAGTTACGTTTCAAGATTGAAGCGGTCACTCGCTGTCAGTTCACACTCACCAGCGCCTACGGCGAAGGCTATGTCTTGCGGCATGCGCGCGGCCCCAGTCCTGGGCTTCCCTACTTTCCTCTGGAAGCAAGGCAGGATGTCGCGGTCTACAACAGCTGATGCAATTTGCTTGCTGCTTTAGTGGTCAGCTTTAGTGGTCAGTTTGCGATATTTACCTACGGGCCATAAGGTCATCACTCTTCACGCCTGTTGTATCAATCCAGCGCCGCACACAGATCATCAGACCCTTGGTGTCAAAGAAAAATCCTCCGTGGCCAGACGCCGCACTGCCACCATTCGAGCTGCCTAAAAAATCTGTTGCCCAAAAGAGGCTAAGATTCTGGTTTTTGCTTTCGGCGGCCTCTGGCGCTGCCGGCTTGCCCTGAAACGCGGATTGACTCAGCAACTTTTTCCAGCCAAGCCTCAATAAAAATTACAATTTAAGCAATATTCCGATGGTCGGAGTATTGGACTCATACACAGACCCCACGCATCGAATACATCATGATCGAATTACGTAAAAGTGAAGACCGCGGTCTTGCCAATCTCGGATGGCTCCATTCCCATCACACATTCTCGTTCGGGCATTACTACGATCCCCTTCACACCGGTTTCGGCCCCTTGCTGGTCATTAACGAAGACAGGGTTCAGGCCGGCAAAGGTTTTGGCACCCATGGCCACCGGGACATGGAAATCATTTCCTATGTCCTCGAGGGGGAGCTCGCGCACAAAGACAACATGGGTAACGGGTCCGTCTTGCGGTATGGTGATGTGCAGCGCATGAGTGCGGGAACGGGTGTCATGCATAGTGAATTTAACAATTCTCCCGACAAGCAGGTTCATTTCCTGCAGATATGGATAGAGCCCTCTGCCAAAGGCATCAAACCCGGCTACGAAGAAAAACACTTTGATGTCGCGTCCAAAGAGGGGCAATTGCGATTGATCGCCTCTCACGATGGCAGTGAAGGCTCCGTGACCATTCATCAGGATGCTCGGCTCTATGCGTCCATCCTTCAGAGTGATGCATCGATCGTGCACCCACTCACGCCGGGTCGCACCGCCTATGTGCACCTGATCCGCGGACAAATGACTGTTAACGGTCAGCGTCTTGTAACCGGTGACGCGATCAAGGTCACTGGCGAAAACAATGTCAACGTAGGCCACGCCGAAGCGGCCGAATTTTTGTTGTTTGACCTGCCTTACTGATTGCCCAGGCCGGAACATCAGGGGTCCCGTTTTTACGTCACAACCGCGGTGTACAACAAGAGGATGTTCGCAGGCTATGAGGCCATCAATCCAGCGTTCGCAGCCGGTCTGAATGCCGCTGACCCGCTGATTGCGGCATAATCTGCACTGAGCAACTGCAATGCGGTGATCGCGAAGGCTCGCGACGCCGCATTTTGTTTTGAATGCCGAATGAATCCTATCTCCATGCAGCGCGCTGAAACTACCGACACTTCACCCCCGACGCACCCACAGATCGAGCATATTGCCAGCTGTGCGCTACCAACGCCGTGGGCCAAGTTCCAACTCCATGCCTTCCTTGAACACAGTACTGGCAAAGAACATCTGGCCATGGTGCTGGGTGACGTGGGCAACGGCGAACCTGTATTGGCGCGACTGCATTCCGAATGCCTGACTGGCGATACGCTGTTTAGCCAGCGCTGCGACTGCGGTGCGCAACTCGAAAGTGCACTGAAACGAATTGCTGACGAAGGACGGGGTATCTTGCTCTATCTACGCCAGGAAGGCAGGGGCATTGGTCTGATCAACAAAATTCGCGCCTATGCACTTCAGGAAAATGGCGCGGATACGGTGGAAGCAAATCATCAACTTGGATTTGCAGATGACCTACGCAACTATGCGATGTGCGAACCCATGCTTGCTCACTTCGGCATAAGCGCGCTCAAGCTGATGACCAATAACCCGCGCAAACTGGACTCAATGAAGCAGCTCGACATCCAGGCTGAACGGGTCGAACACGTCGCGGCAAGCACCCAATTCAATGCGCAATATCTGGCGACCAAGGCTAACAAGCTTGGCCATCTACTGCCCAACTCCCCCACTCACGCTGCAACTAAAGACGATCAGACGCCCTGACCGCAAAAGCACGGGCCGGTTTGCAGCTCAGCCTGGCCAGATCGCTTCTCATCCTCCGATTTGTTCACATCCATAATTCTGTTGCGCCGCAATGCAAGTCGCCTGTTTGCCTGCATAAATTGTCTTTTCTTAGGCTAAAACCAAATTTTGCAGTGCGTCACGCATGAAAAAATGGTGAGGGAAAATCCTTGGGCGTAGTAGTGCATTACTACCCAAAGCCAAGTTGCGCGGTAAATAATCCTTAACAGTATTCCCCTCCGGAGGTACATTCTTTCTGGCTGGGTTACCCGAAGAAGAGAAGACCGTTTGAAAGTCGGCCCAAGCCATACTGGCAGAACCAACGTCGTTTTCACAACTATAAAGCGCAGAGGAGACAACAATGTCATCACCCCAACAGCCGAAACGCCGGCAATTTTTCAAAATCGCATCTGCTGGAACAGTGGCCACCGCCAGCGGTGCCCTGCCCATGATGTTGATGCCCGAAGCTGCACTGGCGGCTGAAGTACTAGGCGCCGACGCACTCAAAACGCTTACCAAAATGGCGCGCGATATTTTCCCGCACGATCGTTTCGAAGACACGCTTTATACCAATGCAGTCAGTGGTTACGGTGAGCAAGCAAAAGCCGATGCAAATCTCAAGAAGCTGCTGCTCGACGGCGTTGCGAAACTGGATGCTGAAGCGAACAAAAAATTCAAGAAGCCCTATGCAGCGGTTGAAAAAGAAGCAGATCGCGTTTCCATCCTCC
>CAMBJI010000223.1 GCA_945867725.1 Bordetella parapertussis | reverse complement strand
CAGGCAGAGGCCGAGGATGTTGTCCAGGAAGCATTCATTAAAGCCTACCGCGCCCTTCCGCAATTTCGGGGCGATTCGGCTTTTTACACCTGGCTATATCGGATTGGGATCAATACTGCCAAAAACTATCTCGTCACCCAAGGCAGGCGTGCACCCACGTCAACTGAGGCTGATGCTGAAGAGGCGGAAACTTTTGATGACGGAGAGCATCTAAGAGATATCAACACTCCCGAATCCATGTTGGCGACCAAACAAATTGCTGAAACGGTCAACATGGCGATGGAAGCGTTGCCCGAAGAACTCAGAATAGCCATTACCTTAAGAGAAATCGAAGGTCTGAGCTACGATGAGATCGCTGTTGTCATGGGATGTCCGATAGGCACGGTACGCAGTCGTATTTTCCGCGCGCGGGAATCAATTGCCGATAAACTCAGACCTTTATTGGACACTGCCCTCGACAAGCGTTGGTAAGTCATTACGAAGCAGCATTGAATAACCGGATTACTGAGGCTGGGAGCATCATGGGTAGGCGTGAATTAAGCAAGCAGCAGTTATCGGTGTTCGCCGATGGTGAACTGCCCAAGCAGGAAGTGCCGGAGGTGATGGCTGCACTTCGCGCCGCCGAGCACAAATCGGACTGGGACATCTATCACCAGATCGGTGACGTACTTCGCTCCGACACGATGGCTGCACCCGTGAGTGCCCGATTCACCGAAAGTCTTGCAGCGCGCTTGGCGGCTGAGCCGCCACTGCTGGCGCCCAAGCCGCGGTTGATCGAACGCTTGCGGCCCGCGTGGCCCGTTGCAGCAGCGGCCATGGCTGCTGCGTTGACTGGATTTGTGATTGCACCACAATTCATGCACAGCGATGCGACCGACAGCACGGTACTCACCGCAGCGGAGTCTGTCTCGCTGGGTTCTGTTATTGCGAAAACCGATTTACCTGTATCCGGTGACGATGCCTACGCCTATGCGTTGAACGATTACATACGCAGTCATCACGGCTCGTATCCTTCGTTGTACGGCGCGGCGCAGCTGGCCCGACCGGTCAATCTTAAAACCGACTCTGATCACTGACCTCATGCGCGGAATAGCCACGCTGCGCAAAGCGCTACTGTTATTTGCGGGTGTTGCTGCCTTTGCTTTTAGCGCTAAGGCAGCCGAATCGCCGATCTCTGACCCGCTGGATCGGCTCCACCATTCGCAAAGCGTAGCCCAGAAGCTGGAGTATTCCGGCACCTTTGTGTATCAGCAGGGCTCACAGGTAAGAACGTCGCGCATTACCCGCATGCGCACCGCGAAATCCGTCATCGAAAAGCTGGAAGTTCTGGACGGTCAGTCGCAGGAGTACGTTCGCGATGGCGAAGAAATCACGCATTATTTCCCTGCGGAGCGACGCATCATCATTGAGCATCGCGGCAGCGAGCGCAGCTTTCCTGACACCAGTTTTACCAATCCGCGCGAAATTCTCAAGTACTACAAAGCGCGACAGCTTGGTATGGATCGGGTGGCGGGGCGCGAGGTACTGGGTTTCGCCCTCGAGCCACGCGATGGATTGCGTTACGGCTATCGTTTTTGGTCCGATCGCGCATCAGGTTTGCTTTTGCGCGCGCAGACCCTGAGCGAGAAGGGCGAGATTATCGAGCAGATCTCTTTTACTCAACTTTCCATTGGCAATGTTCGGCCTTCTCAGGTCAAAACCAGTCATGCCAATACCCGTGGCTGGCGCATTGAAAATTCATCGGCCACCGACAAGGCGCCGTCCGGCTGGAATGCGGGCTGGTTGCCCGGGGGCTTCAAGCCGGTTCGCACCGTCAAGCGCGTACTGGGGCGCCCGGAAAACGCCGGTGAGCCTCGCGAGGTCGTCCAGTTGGTGTTTTCCGACGGTCTGGCCGGCATTTCCGTGTTTATCGAAGCCTGGTCGCCGCGGCACGAAAGCCTACCGGTACAGCAAGGCTCGCTAAATATGCTGGGCAAGCGGCAGGGTAAATTTTGGCTTACCATTGTCGGCGAAGTTCCATTAGTGACCATCCGGCAAGTTGCCGAATCACTTGAATTTGCCGCCTCCGCCTCTAACTAAGCTCCCATGAAAATCATGATCAAGGTAAATCGTAGTTTTTCAGCCGCCGTTTTTGCCGCTGCCGCCGCTTTGTTTGTGCCAGCGGGCCTCGGTTTAGTGACGCCAGGCATTGCCATTGCCGCTGTATTGCCTGACTTCACGGATCTGGTCGATAAAGTTGGACCTGCCGTTGTGAATATCCGCACCACTGAAAAATCCAAAGCCATGCAGCCTGGCGTTCAGGGCATGCCCGAGGACGAGGAGATGCAGGAATTTTTCCGTCGCTTCTTCGGTCAGCCCGTGCCGCCAAGGCAGGGTCCTGCGCCTCGTGGCCGCCGTCCTTCGCCCCAGCAGGATGAGCAGCAAGTGCCGCGTGGTGTTGGATCGGGTTTCATCATTTCCCCTGATGGTTTCGTACTCACCAACGCCCACGTAGTCGAAGGTGCTGACGAGGTTTTCGTGACGCTTACCGACAAGCGCGAGTTCAAGGCCAAGATCATCGGCTCTGATCGTCGCACGGATGTGGCCTTGGTCAAGATCGAAGGCAGCAACCTGCCACGACTGACCATGGGTGACTCCAGCAAGCTGCGCGTGGGCGAGTGGGTGATTGCCATCGGTTCGCCGTTTGGTCTCGAAAACACAGTCACCGCCGGCATCATCTCCGCGAATTCCCGTGACACGGGCGATTACCTGCCGCTGATTCAGACTGACGTGGCTGTGAACCCCGGTAACTCCGGCGGTCCGCTGATCAATATGCGTGGTGAAGTTATTGGTATCAACTCACAGATTTACAGCCGCTCCGGTGGTTACATGGGTATTTCTTTCGCCGTGCCTATCGATGAAGCCATGCGTGTTTCGCAGCAGCTCAAATCATTAGGGCGCGTCGTCCGTGGCCGTATCGGTGTGCAGATTGGTGAAGTGACCAAGGAAGTGGCCGAATCGCTCGGACTGCCGCGCGCGCAGGGTGCGCTCGTAGCGCGTGTCGAGCCGGGTAGCCCCGCTGAAAAGGCGGGCGTAGAAGCAGGTGACATCATCACTCACTTCAACGGTGCCACCATCGATAAGTCTGGCGATTTGCCGCGGCTGGTCGGCAGTACCAAACCCGGTGCAAACTCTACGGTGACCGTGCTCCGCAAGGGCACCAAACGAGATCTGCCAGTGACTGTCGCTGAGATGGAGGCAGACCAGACCGCAAAGAAGGAAGAGAAAAAGCCCAAGCAGGAGCAGGCGCTCAATGCGCTCGGTCTTGCAGTGACTGACCTGACCGAAGCGCAAAAACGCGAAATGCGCATGGACAGCGGCGTTGTTGTCGAACTCGCCGACGGTGTTGCAGGCCGTGCAGGATTACAACCCGGTGATGTCATTGTTCGCCTTAACAACACTGACATCAAGGATGCACGCCAGTTCAATGCACTGGTTGCTAAGCTGGATCCCAAGAAAAATGCCTTGTTACTCGTTCGCCGGGGTGAGTCATCACAGTTTGTGCCACTGCGGCCCGCACCTCAGCCTTAATGTTGCACCTGTCGAGGCCACGATGAAGATCGTGGCCTTTTTTTATTGATCTCCGGCCCGCGCTTAATGACTCAAAAGCGTTTCATTCTGTACTCACGCAGCTACTGCCACCTTTGCGACGACATGCTCAAGGCATTGCGCGAGTTGTCTGGGGAAGCGATGCCCATCGAGGTCATCGACGTAGACCTGCATGCCGAGCTGGTCGAGCGCTATGACGAGCTGGTGCCGGTCCTCATGGGCGTGGAGGAGGGCCATACACCAAGGCAATTGTGTAATTATTTCCTGAATGAAAACAATGTCCGGGCTTTCCTGGAGACAGAAGCTGGCTAAGACAGGCTGGCGGGGCGCAAATCCGGTAAAATGCGCTGTCTGGAAAGCTTTCAAACCAAAGCGCTCAGTGGGGAATCCGCCCCGTTCAGAGCGCTTTTTTTGTACCTGCGGCAAGCATGCAAAACATTAGAAATTTTTCAATTATTGCCCATATCGATCACGGCAAATCTACACTCGCTGACCGGATCATCCAACTCTGCGGTGGTTTGTCTGATCGCGAGATGGAAGCGCAAGTGCTCGACTCCATGGATCTCGAGCGCGAGCGTGGCATCACGATCAAGGCGCAAACGGCAGCCCTTACCTACAAGTCGCTGGATGGTCAGGTATATAACCTCAATCTGATCGACACCCCTGGGC
>CAMBJI010000222.1 GCA_945867725.1 Bordetella parapertussis | reverse complement strand
AGTACGGGTTTCAATACCGGGTCAGCTTCCATTAGTACGGGTAGCGGCCACACACCCATATAAACCACCGGCACGCCCGCCGCTAGGCTGTAAAAGTAGCCCGCCAGTGGTACGGCAAAAATCAACACATAGAGCAACGCGTGCCCGATGGCCGATGCCCGTTGCTGCCAGCGCGGCATGTCCGCTGCTGGCGGTACGCCGCGCCACCATCGCCACAGTAATCGCACGGCAGCCAGCGCAAGTACCGTCACACCGAGCCATTTGTGCCATGAAAAATAACGCAATTTGGTCGGCGTCAGACCGGGAATATCCACCATCACCACCCCCAGTGCGAATGCAGCACCGATCAGTAGCGCTACCAGCCAGTGCAGAAAAATGGCCGTGAGGCCGTAGCGCGCTGGTTTTTCCAAAACGTCGTTATTCATCGAAGGCGAAATTTGAAATAAGAGAGCGACCCAGCCTCATATTGTGCATCCATATGGAAATCGTCGCCATTCATGGTTTTATCCTTGGGTTACGCAAAATGATCATATTTTTCGACCGATGCAGTGAGTTGCGATAAGTAATTTTTAGTGTAAAGGATAAAAGGCATAGGCATCCATCGCCAGCACATAATCGCTGATGCCAGTGTGAAAACGATCAATGTGCGGTACGTCGCCGGCGGCGCCTAGCGCCACATACAGGGGCTGCAAATGTTCATCGCTGGGGTGCGCGCGCACGGCATCGGGCGCCTGTTGTCGGTAGTCCAGCAGCGCGCTGATATCGCGCTGCATGATTTTCTCAGCAAGCCAGTCAGGAAAATCATGTACGTAGGCCGGCACCTGGCCCCCATTCTGACGAGCGATGCGATAGTCACTGAGATTATGCATAAGGTTGCCCGATCCAATGATCAGAAAACCCTGATCCACCAGCGGCGCCAGCGCGCGGCCAAGCGCGTAAGCACCTTGCACGCCGAGATGACTTTGGACCGACACAGGAATTACGGGTACCTCCGCATTCGGGAACATCAGTCGCAGCGGAATCCACGCACCGTGTTCCAATCCCTGTGAAGGTATTTCAACCACCGGCAGACCAGCCTTCGCGATGGCTGCGCTGACTTCATGCGAGGCTTCCACGCTGCCAGTTGCCGGATAGGTAAGTTCGTACAGCGCCTGCGGGAAGCCGTAGAAATCATGAATCGTCGCCGGCGTTTCTGCGCTGCCGACAGAAACAATATCGGTATCCCAGTGAGCGCTGATGATTACAATCGCGCGCGGTTTGGGTAGCGTGGCGACGGTATCGATCATGACCGCGCCAGCCGCACCGGGGTCCAGCGCGAATGTGGGCGCACCATGGGGAACGAACAGTGTGGGCAGGCGATTCATGGCAATACTCCTGAAGAGGCCTCTACTGTAGCCTGCCTGATTGCATTGAAATAGGAGACAATAAGCAAAAATTTATTGCGCAGGACGCAACAATGGATCGCTTGCAAGCCATGCAACTCTTTGTTCGGGTGGCTGAATTGAACAGTTTTTCGGCGGTTGCTCAGCAAATGGGCGTGGCTCGGTCCGCGGTAACCCGCCAGATAGCCGGGCTTGAACAGCATCTCGGCCTCAAGCTCATGGCGCGCAGCACCCGGCGTCTCACGCTCACGTCGGCCGGCGCAGCCTATCTCGACAAATGCCGGGTCATTCTGAATTTGGTCGAGGCTGCTGAAACCGGGATCGCCGAAGAAAGTCACCTGCTGCGCGGCCATGTTCGTATCAGCTTACCCCTGAGTTTTGGGCTCATGCGCATGGTGCCGCCGTTGCTTGAATTCGCACGCACTTATCCTGAACTCAGTTTGGAGATGGATTACAGTGACCGGCGCGTGAACCTGTTTGAAGAAGGCATCGATCTTGCGATCCGCATTACGGGTCATCTCGGTGACAGCGCGGTCGTGCGCAAACTGGGCAGCTTGCACTTGCGTACAGTCGCCTCGACCGAATATCTGAAGCGATTTGGTTGTCCACAACACCCATCCGAACTTATGCATCATGCGTGCTTGGTCTACACGAGCGGTGAATCACCTCAGGCTTGGCGCTATCAGGTGGATGGCACACTACAGCGATTTCCGGTGCAATCGAGACTGCAGGCTAATAACGGACAAGTGTCGACCGAGGCTGCCGCGCAAGGATTGGGTATCGCCTTGCAGCCGGATTTTATTGTGGACCCTTTTATTCAAGAGCAGCGTGTCACTGCGATTCTCACAGACTTCGAAACGCCAGCGCTGGGGATTTATGCACTCTTGCCGGGGAATCGGCAAGTGCCTCATCGGGTGAGAGTGCTGATGGATTTTCTGGCGGATCGCCTTGATCCGAAACATACGTGACAACTCATTTTTCATCTTCAGGGCCGTGTTTTGCATTACTCGACGATGCGACATCAGTGCAATCGCTTGAGCACAGGCAGTCGCGCCTGTATACCGAACTCATTGCACGTATTGATTGCACCGAGGTGTCTCAGCTGACTTCTTTTTTTGATGATGTTCAGCAAAAGCTATCAGCGGGTCTTGCAGTTATTGGCTTGTTCAATTATGAGTTAGGTGCTGCGATACACCACATCAGCGAGCGATCCGATGCGGCGCCTGTCTTAGCTTCAGCGCTTGTATTTGCACATTGCCAGCAGTTGTCGCGTGATGAGGTGGATATATGGATTGCAGAGCAGCTGACCGCAGCGCATGGTGAAGATTTTTATGTTGCGCAGATCGCCGCAGGCAAAGATGCCTCTGCATTCCGGTCCGCAATCGATGCGATTCAACGCTATATCGAAGCCGGTGATACCTATCAGGTTAATTTGACCTTCCCTTTACACTTGACGGTGCATGGCAATCCTATTGCATTGTATGCCGCGCTGCGCAGACAGCAACCGGTACCTTATGGCGCATTGATGGTTTTGCCGGATGGGCAGTCAGTATTGTCCTTATCGCCAGAGCTCTTTGTCAGTCATACGCATGGGCGCTTGCTCGCCAAACCCATGAAAGGCACACTTGAAGCGGATGCAGACCATCACGATACAGATCGTGCCACCGCGCTCGCAGCAAGCACAAAAAATCGCGCAGAGAATCTGATGATCGTCGATTTGCTACGCAATGACCTAGGTCGGATCGCGCAGACGGGCACGGTAAAAGTACCCGCATTATTCGAAGTAGAGCGCTTCGGTCATGTATGGCAAATGACTTCAACAATAGAAGCCGAGTGCCGTCCCGATGTAACGCTGGCTGAGATCTTCAGCGCAATCTATCCTTGCGGCTCGATTACTGGCGCGCCCAAGCACCGCACCATGCAGATTTTGCGTGAACTGGAGACTGAGGCGCGCGGGCTGTATACCGGTGCGATTGGCTGGTTTGATCCGCCCAAGGCCGGTCGCGCTCTGAGTGATTTCATGTTGTCGGTACCCATACGAACCCTGATGCTTGATGCGCCCGCTGGCAACGATGTGCGTCAGGGGGTAATGCGCGTCGGGGCAGGTATTGTGTATGACAGTGATGCGGACAGTGAGTACGCAGAATGTCTTTTGAAAGCGCGATTTCTCACCGGCTTGTCATCACAGTTTTTGCTGATCGAGACCTTGCAAGTGCATCGCACTTTTGGCGCGCGAAATTTGAATTTGCATTTGCAGCGACTGAGCGCATCAGCGCGTCATTTTGGTTTTTTGTGTGATCCGGAGCAGATTGCCGCGCAAGTCAGTGCGGTACGTGCAGGTCTGGCGAGTGATGCCTTGTATCGAATGCGTCTGTTGTTGAAAACCGACGGCACCGTAGACATTCGCACAGCGCCAATGAGCGACGCCTTGCCGTCACCCGTGCGTTTGCTACTGGCCAAGCAGCCAATGCAATCGCACGATGTTTTCTTGTGTCATAAAACGACATTGCGACGGCGCTACGATCTTGCTTGGCAGATCGCAGAAAAAAATGGTGCGTTCGACACCTTATTTATCAATGAAAAATCGCAAGTAACCGAAGGCGGACGCAGTAATTTATTTATCTGTCGCGATGGTCAGTGGCTGACACCACCTCTATCAGAGGGCGTCTTGCCCGGCATCATGCGTGGATTGCTTTTGGATGATCCGACCATGAATGCTAGCGAGGCAGTCTTGACGCTTGATGACTTACGTGTAGTAGTTCAGACTTGATCTGACAGAAAGGCCTTGCCAAAGGGTGGGGTTACCCGGTTTGATAACGATGCGAATCTTTATTAAACCAGCGCGCAAGCGCCAAGGAGTAACCCCATGAGTAGTGTTCCTCAGAATGTCATCA
>CAMBJI010000221.1 GCA_945867725.1 Bordetella parapertussis | reverse complement strand
CGGCCCGAGGTCAGTACAGTGCCGGTACCTTTGAGTTTGAAACGCTGCTGAATGTCGCCGTGCTTTTCCTGGGACTTCACCGTCTCTGGACGCGCCTGAAGGATGTAGAGCTTGCCGTCGCGACCGTCCTTGCCCCATTCAATGTCCATAGGACGCTGGTAGTGCTTCTCGATGGTGACGGCATAGCGTGCGAGTTCAGCGATTTCGGTGTCGTTGAGCGAGTAGCGATTGCGCTGCTCAATGGGTACGTCGACCGTACGAACTGAGCGCCCCGCCTTGGCCTCACCGGTGAACTCCATTTTGATCAGCTTGGAGCCGATATTGCGGCGAATGATGGGCAGCTTGCCCTGTTCCAGCATGGGCTTGTGAACGTAGAACTCATCCGGATTGACCGCACCCTGAACGACTGTTTCGCCCAAGCCGTAGCTGGAGGTGATGAACACCACATCCTTGAAACCGGATTCCGTATCAATGGTGAACATGACGCCGGCGGCGCCCAAGTCAGAGCGCACCATGCGCTGGACACCGGCTGAGAGCGCGACCTCGGCATGGGTGAAGCCCTTATGCACACGATAGGAAATCGCGCGGTCGTTATACAGGGAAGCAAAGACGTGTTTCATGGCCTCGAGCACATTGTCGATGCCGACCACATTCAGAAAGGTCTCCTGCTGCCCTGCAAAGGAGGCGTCGGGAAGGTCTTCAGCCGTTGCGCTGGAGCGGACCGCGAATGACATTTCACTTGATGAATCCGCTACAAGCCTTTGATAAAAATCATTAATTTCCTTTTGTAGCCGAGGCTGAAAAGGCGTATCGATGATCCATTGGCGAATTTCTGCACCGGCAGCCGCAAGTGCGCGCACATCATCGATGTTCAGCGTTGCCAGCCGATCCGCAATGCGATCAGCCAGGGGGGTGCCTTTACCATCGCTGTACGACAGGAAATCACGAAACGCCTGTGCGGTGGTGGCAAAGCCGCCCGGCACACGCACACCGACGTGCGCGAGTTGGCTAATCATTTCACCCAGCGATGCGTTTTTACCGCCGACAGATTCGACATCTGTCATGCGGAGATTTTCGAAGGAAACGACGTAAGTCGCGCCCAGATCAGGGGCCTGATACCCCCCGGTGGATGCTACGTTGGACATGACAACCTCTTTGATGGTGGGAAATCTGCAATTGCGCCTCGCAAGTGGGTCTATGTTTGTTATTCTGGGAACACGCTGCGTGGGAAAAATTCATAGCCAATATTTTACAGGCCGAACCAAGCTTTTCAGCATGCCAAACCGCACTTTTTCCGTAATTTATTTGCAAATTCACAATGTACAGTTCTCATAGTGGCAGCACCGGGAAGTTTGACCGGACCGTGTTTTTCGTCTCAGATGGCACAGGCATCACAGCGGAGACTTTTGGCCACTCGGTACTGACCCAATTCGATTTGCGCTTCCGGCAGATTCGACTCCCCTTCATAGACACAGCCGAAAAAGCGCATGATGCCGTCAGCCGGATCAACGAGTCTTGCGCCGCCGACGGCAAGCGGCCGATTGTCTTCTCTACGCTGGTCAAATCCGACCTTTCCGAGATTGTCCGGGGCTCAGAAGGCATGCACATGGACCTGATCCAGACCTTCGTCGATCCGCTGGAGCAAGAACTGGGGGTCAAGTCAACGCATACCATCGGCCGCAGCCATAATATTGCCGACTCGGCCGACTACAAAAACCGCATCGAGGCGATCAATTTTTCTCTGGCCCACGATGACGGACAATCGCACAAGAATCTGGCCATGGCCGATGTGATTCTGGTCGGCGTGTCTCGCTCGGGCAAGACCCCCACTAGCCTGTACCTGGCCATGCAGTACGGCATCAAGGCAGCCAATTACCCGCTGATCCCCGAGGACTTTGAACGTGACCAAATGCCGAGCGGCCTCAAACCATTCAAGGGCAAAATTTTCGGCTTGTCGATCGCACCGGACCGCCTAACAGAGGTCCGCAACGAGCGCCGTCCCGGCAGCAAATACGCAGCGCTGGAAAACTGCCGCTACGAGGTGAACGAAGCAGAAAAGATGATGCACCGCGAAGGTATACGCTGGGTATCAACCACCGTGAAATCGATTGAGGAAATCGCCACGCTCATCTTGCAGGAATTGCGACTCGACCGACGCGCCTACTGATGCTTATGGTGTCAGATGGTCTTTACCGAGTGCCGGTAAGCCTTGTCATCAACGCACGATAGATGTGGGCTGACTCCAGTTCAGTTTCCCAGTCCTCCATCGTTGCGTGATCTTTGTCGGTTTTGCTCACGCCCGCTGGTTGTACTGCCGACGATATGCGTATCGAATCGCCCTCATCACGCGGAATACCATGACCTTCAAGGTCCAAAGCCTCCAGAAAATTAGCCAGCCCCTTGTAGTCAGAAAATCTGGCCGCATCCAGACCCCAATTGAAATGGGTCTCGATGGTGTCCTGACTATCCATTAAAGGGTTTCTGCTGAGCCAGGAGTTCGCCATCTGACGTACCTTGGTATCGGTGGACATCGTTTGCTTGTACATAAACGCGATGGTTGCGAGGTTGGCCACAATACCGATGTGGGAGCCACGCATAGGCGCATCACGTAAAAATTCCCAGTACACGTCGACTGCCCCCTCGCCACCGATTCGCTTTAGTATCGTGAAGGGAAAATAGAGATTCCAATTTTCTATACTGAGCCCATTTCTCTCCAACGCTTCCCGGTAAATCACAGAGACATCAGCTGCATTTACGTCACGCTCAATGATGGTTTCAGTACTTGTTCTCGCAATCTTCTGCAAGGCGCGGAAATAGGCTCTCGCAAGATCGATACGCATTTTTTCAACTTGCGTTTTAGTGAGGATTTGGAATATCGGGCTGCAAATACCCGGTATTGGGGAGCTCCGCAGAAAATCGGCTGTCGAGACAACGCTATTCTGCTCACTCTTGACTATCTCGCCCGCCCAAGCCGCAAATCCGTAATCGCGCTGCCTGAGATAGCAGTAGAAATCATGGACACACATTGACTCCATAAACTGATGGAGATCGCGTATGTCTGCACTCAAAAGCGGTCTTTGCATGACGTAACCGTGGGCAACGCAGTTGTTGATTGACCTGCTTGAACTGAGCCGGCAATCTACACCTTTCCCGTCATGAATTCCTGACTAGCTGCGCTTAATGCAACACTTTACAAGAATTTTTCCCATGTCAGACAAAAGTCTGTACAGGCCAATCACTAACAATAAGAAAAAAAACCACTGCGGCGGTGAGCATCTAGCGATCGATGCCTTGCTGCCGATGCTGCTCAAAAAGACAGATCGCAGCACTGGCTGCGACATTCAATGATTCCACGGAAGAGTGCTGAGGAATGGACAAACGCTGGGTACAAAGATCGAGCAAAGATTCGGAAACACCACGACCTTCATTACCGAATAACCAAGCGCATGGCATCCGCAGGTCCTGCGCATACAGCGAGACTCGGGTGTGAGAGCTGGTTGCAAAAACCGGCACCATGGCTGCAGTGATCAACGAAGGCAGATGGATGTTTTCAAAAACCTCGATGGCAAAATGCGCCCCCATCCCGGCACGCAATACTTTGGGCGACCAAGCCAGCACGGTACCCGTGCCGCAATACACGCGCGAAATACCCGCCGCAGCAGCGGTGCGGAGAATGGAGCCCAAATTACCCGGGTCCTGCACACCGTCAAGCAAGACCGCCGCGCCATTTAACTCTGGATGGTCAACGGCTTGGGGTGTCTCAATCAAAAAAAGTAAACCAACCCCGTGCTCGACCTGACTCAAGGGTGCGAAGAGCGTATTAGGCAACAGCAGAACTGCACATCCCAGTGCTATGCAGTCATTGAGGATGGTCTTGACTTCTGCATCATTGTGCGAATTTTCGCTCACCACACAACTCAAGGGTGAGCCCTTGTGTTCTAACCACGCCTGACACAAATGAATACCGTCAAGCAGGGTTTGTCTTGCTTTTTTTCGCGCTTGTGCGCTACTCGCAATCTGACGCAACTGCTTGTACTGCGCATTGTCTTGCGAACTAATGGTTCGGATAGCGGGACTAGTCATACGAATCAGTCGGAAGTTTCTGCAAGCGCCGCTTTGACCGGCGCATAAGACCGACGATGCTCGGGTGTCACGCCATGCAAGTTTAGTCGTTGCAGATGCAATGCCGTGGGATAACCTTTATGTTGATCGAATGCATATTGCGGGTACAACGCATGCATCTCCATCAGTGCCGCGTCACGCGCTGTTTTTGCGAGTATGGATGCTGCT
>CAMBJI010000220.1 GCA_945867725.1 Bordetella parapertussis | reverse complement strand
GTTTGGCTCTGTGCTTGTAACAACAAGATCGAATAGTGTTTTCGCACCCTGCTCAGGATGTTTAGTTTTTTCTTCTTCGGCGTGTTGTCGATCTGGTGCTTGCTTCAGCGTTTTAGAGCCGCTGTAGGAAGGTGAAGTATCGCTATTTTTCGCCAAAGTCGATGGTCCCGAGAAATTTCGATGCCAATCGTGGAAAAGATCTTCGTTAACCATTTTCCATTCTGATACGACCACATCACATTTACACCCGCTGGATTGGCAAAAATCAATTGCTTCCTGATCCCTCGAGGGGCGTAGCGTATCTTGTAAGCCGCAAAAGTTATCAAATCTCTTTGATACGCCGATGGCTTTGCATTTTTCGTCGTTCGATAAAGCAATTGATACACATTTAGATTTTTTGACGATATCGTCTAGCGTTGTCTTTTGTTGTGGAAGAACTTCATTAGCCAGCGAAAATTCTTTCAGGCACACTCTATTTCTTTGGGAGGTTTCTATCTGGAATGCCGAAGGACATGTTTTTACCTCTCCGAACACCATCGAGGGCACATAGAACAGCAATGCGGCTGCAATAAGTTGGTAAATAGATGTCTTTGCTATATGAAAAAAAAGCCATCCTTTCGGATGGCTTTTACAAAGTGCGTGTTTCCGAAAATCGTTTAGAAGTTCTTGACTGCACCAACTGCCAGACCGGTCATGCTGTCGCCGGCGCCAGTTGTGTTTGTTGCACCACCGCTGTAGAACAGGGTTTGACCTGACGACGCACGGTTGATGACTGCATACAGACCGGCAGTGTTGGACAGTTTGTAGTGTGCGCCAATGCTGGTCAGGCTGTTATCTGCGCCGCCCGAGCGATTTGCGTGTTGCAGCGAGAGGGTGATTGCCTCAGAAAACGGATATGCAACACCGCCTTGTATCTGCTTCGTGGAATCGCTTCCATCTTTTGGCGAATCTTTGGTGAAACGCAGATTCACTGTCAGGCCAGCAACTGGCATCGAGCCACCAATGGTGTAGGCGCTTGAAACGGTACCGCGAGTGATGGCACCTGCCGACAGGTTGATGTCGCCAAGGGCGTAACTGGCAGAAGCGGAACTCATGGTTGCGCTATCCAAGCCTGATGGGCCTTTGATTTGAGTTTGGACTGCGACATTCAAACCAGAGATGCTAGGCAGAGCATAAGTTACAGCGTTCGGCGTAAAGAAGCCGCCGGCGATACCACCAGCACCGCCATTTACGATGCTGTTGACGGTGAATGATCCGAATGCTGCGTTAGCCAGTTCGGTTCCCAGTGCGCCTGCAACATATTGATTCAGTTGCTGACCAACAGTTACCGTGCCGAATTCGCCGCCCAAGCTGATGTTGGCCTGGCGATTAAACACACCCTGCGTGGTTGTCGCGGTTCCGTCAGTCGCAGGAATTGTGCCGCCGTTGGCCATAGTGCCGTTGGTCATGTTCATACCGGTTTGCAGTGTGAAACCGACTTTCAAGCCGTTTCCGGCAGCCTCTGAGCCAGAGATTGTGAAGTGGGAACCACCGTTCCAGTTGCCGTCTGCGAAGGCCATGCCACGGTTGGAGTTTGCAGCAAGGTTGGAGGCGGCGATACCAGCGTCCAGGCTCCCCGAAACAGTCACGCCATCGGCCAGAACAGCGGTCGATGCCACCAGAGCCAGAGCGGCCAGAGCAACTTGAGTCTTTTTCATTGAGTAATCTCCAAAATGTTGTAATGCAAAGATTTCCATCTCGAGGTTCAGTTGATTTGTATCAACTTGATCCGCGAAATATGGGCTCCGAGATCAGTGGATCTAGAGTCAGCATGCATTGAAGCAAAACTAAGTCTCTGGAGCAAAGTTAATTTTTTATTCTTGGAAATTTTGCTAACATTGTGTTGCTTCAATACAACGATATCGCTAATAAATTATTAGGATGACAACGAATGTCTCGATTTGATGAACTTATCTGTGCTTTTGATCGCAGCTTGCGTGTAGTCAGCGGCGTATCGGTCGCTCATCGACCTAACCCGGCTGGCACGATCGCCGAGCAGACGTTAAGCGAACAAGAGCGGCGGCATAGCGCGGGGCTGATGCGTGTGAATCATGTGGGTGAGGTGTGTGCCCAGGCCTTGTATGAAGCGCAAGCGCGGTTCGCCCGCAATCCCGGTACGCAGGCGCAACTCCGGCATGCCGGTGAAGAAGAGCTGGACCATCTTGCGTGGACTGCGGCTCGTCTGACCGAGCTGGGGTCTCGGCCCAGTCTGCTTAATCCCTTGTGGTATGCCGGCTCGTTTGCATTGGGTGCAATTGCCGCTCGCATGGGAGATGCGCAGAGTTTGGGTTTTGTTGTTGAAACTGAGCGGCAGGTCGAGGCGCATCTGAACGGTCATTTGTCAGAACTCCCAGCCGCAGATCAGCGGTCGCGGGCGATTGTGGCTCAGATGCGGGATGACGAAGCAGCGCATGGCGCGGCGGCACAAGGCATGGGTGCCGCCGATTTGCCCTCGCCAGTACGCAAAGCGATGCGGGGCATGGCCAAGCTGATGACGGGTACTGCCTACTATATATAGGCGCTATTTCAGGTCGCAGCCCCTATCCCGATGCTGCGCCCGTCCCGACTGAGGGCTGGCAAGTTAGCGGAAGCAGTAATTCACTACCTGTTGGCCTGGGTTTCGAACGAGATGCCCGGTATGACTGCGTAATCAAGCGGCTAAGCAGGCCTCATGACAAAGCCGCCCGTCAAGCTGACGTTGTTTGCACCGGTAGATCAGTAAGGTCATCGATGATCTCGTAGGAGTGGGTCAGTTCCGCTGTCTTCTCCATCATGATCGAGGCTGAGCAGTATTTTTCATGAGAGAGCTTGATCGCCCGCTCGACCAGGTTGGCTTTGAGATTCCGTCCCCGCACGATGAAATGAAAATGCACCTTAGTGAAGACCTTGGGGTCTTTTTCAGCGCGCTCGGATTTGAGGGTAAGTTCACACCCACGAATGTCTTGACCGCTTTTGCGCAAGATCACCACGACGTCGTAGGCGGTGCAGCCGCCGGTGCCAGCCAAGACGACCTCCATGGGGCGGGGGGCGAGATTGCGGCCGCCGCCGTCGGGCGCGCCATCCATCGTGACCAGATGACCGGAGCCGGTCTCTGCAACAAAGCTCATGCCCGACAAGCCGATCCAACGTACTGTGCATTCCATGGAAGTCTTCCTGCGAAAAAGATCAATATTGTAGGCCCGGAGGCCGTGGCTTAACGATAGCGAACGGTGATGCCGCGGCCGCAATTATGTCAAAAAGGCATGGTTCGCTGCGTAAAACCCGATTGCGGATCAGATTTGGTGAGTCTAATTGACGCCAAGTCCTTGAAAACACTATAATCGCCGGTTCTTCAGATTGCTCGAGGAGAAAATATAACAAGGGCGCGTCCGCCGACCAGCGGAACCACCACAGCGAGCACGACATCTTTTTTTAGGAACATCATGAAAACCTTTTCCGCAAAAGGACACGAAGTCCAGCGCGACTGGTTTGTGATCGACGCCACGGATAAAATCCTCGGACGTGTTGCCAGCGAAGTGGCACGCCGACTGCGCGGCAAGCACAAGCCAGAATTCACCCCCCATGTAGACACGGGTGACTACATCGTCATCGTTAACGCCGGCAAGCTGCGCGTGACCGGTGCAAAATCCACCGACAAAATCTATTACCGCCACACCGGTTATCCGGGCGGTATCTATGCGACCAAATTCCGCGACATGCAGGAAAAATTTCCTGGTCGTGCGCTGGAAAAAGCAGTCAAGGGCATGCTGCCCAAAGGTCCACTGGGTTACGCCATGATCAAGAAGCTGAAAGTGTATGCCGAAGGCACACACCCGCACAGCGCCCAGCAACCGAAGTCGCTCGATATCTAAGGAACAGACATGATCGGTAACTACAATTACGGAACCGGCCGTCGCAAGAGTGCAGTGGCGCGCGTTTTCATCAAGACAGGCACTGGCAAGATCACCGTCAATGGCAAGGTTGCTGCGGAATATTTTTCGCGCGAGACCGGCCTGATGGTCATTCGTCAGCCACTCGAACTGACCAACAACGTCGAGCGTTTCGACATCATGGTTAATGTGCACGGCGGTGGTGAGTCCGGCCAGGCCGGCGCAGTTCGCCATGGCATTACTCGCGCACTGATCGACTACGACGCAACGCTCAAGCCTGAACTTTCCAAAGCCGGTTTCGTCACGCGTGATGCGCGTGAAGTCGAGCGTAAGAAAGTCGGTCTGCGCAAAGCACGTCGCGCAAAACAGTTCTCCAAGCGCTAACCCGCTGGTTT
>CAMBJI010000219.1 GCA_945867725.1 Bordetella parapertussis | reverse complement strand
CAATGATCGTGAATTGTCTAATAGCCGCTGCAGTAAATCCTGCAGCCGTACGGCCGGCTTTCAAGACAAATCTTCTGCCGAAAAATCCAACAACATATCCTAGGGGAATGTCAGTGAATAAAACTGAACTGATTGATGAAATCGCCAAGGCTGCCGACATTTCAAAAGCTTCCGCCAGCCGTGCACTTGAAGCTGTGATTGAGGCAGTGACATCAACACTGAAAGAAGACGGTACGGTTACCTTGGCTGGATTTGGCACTTTTTCCGTCAGCGCTCGTGCTGAGCGTATGGGACGCAATCCACGCGCACCGCATCAGGAAATCACGATCAAGGCTTCGAAGGTACCAAAATTTAAGCCTGGCAAAGCTTTGAAAGATGCATTAAACTAGCGGCTTTTACGACGTGGTGACAAACGTCGTGCGTGGCTGGCCAAGGCGAAACAAACGGTAGTGAGTTTCAGCGGGTGCTTAGCTCAGTTGGTAGAGCGGCGCCCTTACAAGGCGTAGGTCGGGAGTTCGAGCCTCTCAGCACCCACCAACCAGTCAGCAATAGCAGTTTAGGAGTGGTAGTTCAGTCGGTTAGAATACCGGCCTGTCACGCCGGGGGTCGCGGGTTCGAGTCCCGTCCACTCCGCCAAAAACCAAAAAGGCGAACCTTGTGTTCGCCTTTTTTCATGTGGTGCCCTGTCGTTCTCCAGGCATGTAGCCCGGGTCGCAAGGTGCCCAGTAACAATCCGACAAAGACAAACGCCCAGACAGGGCGGGAGACATCAGACCACCATGTTTGAATTCATTCGCACCCACCGCCGACTGATGCAGTTCTTGCTGCTGCTGATCATCGTTCCTTCTTTTGCGTTTGTTGGGCTGGAAAGCTATATAAGCATGTCTGACCGCGAACCGACCGTTGCTAAGGTGGACGGGCAGGATGTTTCGCAGCGCGAGTGGGACGCTGCACAGGCACGCCAGCTTGAACGTTTCCGTCAAATGTTCGGCGAGCAGTTCAATCCATCCCTGTTCGATACGCCGGAGGCGCGCCAAGGCACCCTGGAAGGATTATTGGCGCAGAAGGCATTGTCATCGCACGTCACAAAAAATCATTTGACAGTCTCTGACGATCAGTTGCGTGGCACTATCTTGGAAATTCAAGGACTGACCAATCCGGATGGCAGTTTTAACAAGCAGCGTTATCAGGCAATGCTGGCTGCCCAAGGTTTGACACCAGATCGGTTCGAAGCCAATCTGCGTCATGAGCTGGCGATGCAGCAGGTGAATCTCTCCATTCAAAACAGTGCGTTTGCCTCGAAAACAGTAGCGGCTCGCATCACCTCACTCAATCAGCAAATGCGTGAGGTGCAGGAACTGTCCGTTGGCTGGCAGGACTTCAAAGGCCAGGTCAAGCCCACGGATGCGATGGTCAACGAGTTCTACAACAAGAACAGCGCCCAATTCGAAGTGCCAGAAACCGTCAAAATAGAATATCTGGTGTTGTCTCCGGATGTTGTCGAGTCACGAATTGAGGTCTCTGATACGGACATCAAAGCATTCTACGATCAGAATATCGCACGCTACAAAACGACCGAGCAGCGCCGTGCGAGTCATATTCTGATTAATGCATCCAAGGACGCTTCCGCTGCAGACAAGGCGTCAGCCAAGGCCAAAGCAGAAAAAATTCTTGAGCAGGTACGTAAAAATCCAGCTGACTTTGCGAAACTTGCAAAAGAAAATTCTCAGGATACCGTGTCGGCCGAGCGGGGTGGTGACTTGAACTTCTTTGGTAAAGGTGACATGGTCAAGCCATTTGAGGACTCGGCATTCGCTCTGAAAGAAGGCGAGATCAGTGGACTCGTTCAATCGGATTTTGGTTTTCACATTATTCGGGTAACGGGCATCAAAGCCCCAGCCACCCGTGAACTTGCTGAGGTCAAAGTAGCTATCGCAGCAGACATCAAGCGTCAGCAGGCAGCTAAAAAATATACCGAAATGGCAGAAATTTTCTCCAACATGGTCTACGAACAATCCGACAGTCTCAAGCCAGTGGCGGAGAAGCTGGGGCTGAAGATTGAAACGGCACAAAATCTCACCAAGAAGCCGAACCCATCATTGCCGAAAATCGCAGCGTATAACCAGCCTAAGTTCCTCACAGCGATTTTTGCTGACGATGCCATTCGCGCCAAGCGCAACACTGAGGCCATCGAAGTAGGCGCGAGTGTGCTGATTGCGGGTCGGGTGGTTGAACATAAACCGGTCACTAAAATCCCCGTGTCGGAAGTCCGCCCGATGATTGAGGAGCGCCTGATTGGTGTGGAATCCGAAAAGCTTGCAGTAAAAGCGGGTGAAACAAGACTGGCCGAGTTGCGTGGAGGCGGTAAAGCTGAGTTTGGTGCTGCAAAATCCGTTTCAAGGAACAACACGGTGGGCCTATCTCCCTCTGCGGTGACTGCCATCATGAAGGTGGATCCAAGCAAATTGCCTGCTTACGTTGGTGCGCCTGTCGCTGGTCGTGGTTACGCGATTTACCGTGTCAACAAGATCAATGACGAGGTCATCGACGACGAGGCGCGCAAGGCCGAGCAGCAGCAAGTGGATGAATTTCTAGCGGCTCAGGAAATGGCGGCTTATCTCGACATCATCAAGAAGCGCGCCAAGGCCGAAATTCTCAAGCCTGTTGCGGCCAAATCGGCACCTGTTGTTAAGTAATCTGCACACGGCGGGACTTCGCTTGTCGAGAGTCCCGCTTTTTTATCCGCCTAGGTTTGGCGTAGAAAGGTGTGCTGCATAAAGCAAAGACGCTAGATAGGTAATGACGAATTTGAGGCCAAAAAATCTTCAATAGTCATCCCGGCGCAGGCCGGGATCCAGTGTCTTTCGTCGGATGTCCAAAGCCTTCAACAACCCTCAACACGAAGCTACTTAGACCAGTCGTCTCCAATCACCTCGCTATTTCGTCGGCCAGCAATTCTTGCGTCGCTTTGACAAAAGCCCCGCCAGAAATATCCTCGAGTTTCAGTGATCGCGCCTGCGCATAGCCGCTGAAATTTCTTTCTATTGATCGCAGATACGCCGGATCGTAATGCTGGGTCAGTAGCTCTTCCACCAATTTAGAAATTTCGCCGGTCTGGGCCATATCTCGCCACGTGCGGATTTTTGTATGACCGTGTAATGCCACTAGATGGTCCAACTGACTACCGAGCAGTGTGCTGTCTGCGACGAGATGCGGATAATCTTCGATAAGCAAGGCCACTCTGTAGGCGATGCTGGTATGTAAATGCACACAGACAGACGCGCGTACTTTATCCATCAGCTTTTCAGGCACGCGCAGATTGCCAATTTTTTTGCTTTCCGATTCCACGTAAACAGGGCGCAATGCGGTGAAGCTTCGCAGCTTTTGCCAGATTCGGCTTTCAAACATTTTCTGTGAGGGTTGGGGTTCACCTGGAAGACCACCTAGTACGGAACCGCGATGTGCTGCTAACTGCTCGAGATCGAGTACCTGAGCCCCTTCGCTGGCCAGCGATGTCAGTAACCTGCTTTTGCCGCTACCGGTCGTGCCACAGATAACGCGAAAAGCGAGTGTGTCCGGCTCGGAGTCCAGCAAGCTCAGCACGCCGCGACGATATTCGCGATAGCCCCCATCCAGCTGCACTGCATGCCAGCCAATTTTCGCCAGGATATGGGCCATGGCACCGCTGCGATTACCACCACGCCAGCAATAGATCAGCGGTTTCCAGTCGCGGGGTTTGTCTGCAAGTGTTTGCTGCAAGTGCAGCGCAATGTTTTTAGCGACCAGTGCAGCACCGATTTTTTTCGCTTCGAACGTACTGTTCTGCTTGTAGATAGTGCCCACCTGCGCGCGCTCACCGTCATTCAGCACGGGGCAATTAATCGCTCCCGGTACATGATCGAGGGCGAATTCCGACTCGGAGCGCACATCAATGATGCTGTCGTAGTCGTCCAAATGCGCGAGTACCTCTTCGGCTGGCAGCAATGCGGGATATTTCATGAACGAATTTTATCGCAGCATGGGTTTCAGGATTTGCCAGACGTTTTCCATCATGATGGGTTGGGCGAGCTGGTTCGGATGAATACGGTCGGGCTGAAAAAACTGTTCGGTGTTATCCAGGCCCTGCAGAAGAAACGGGACCAGCTTGACATTCTTTTCACGTCCCAGACCCTGGTACATCCCAGCGAAGCGTTTGCTGTAATCGACACCATAATTGGGCGGCACACGCATGCCGACAAGAATGATTTTTGCGCCGCTAGCCATACTCATCGCCATCATCTCACGCAGATTGGCTTGGGTAGCCGCCAATGACAGTCCACGCAAACCATCGTTGCCACCC
>CAMBJI010000218.1 GCA_945867725.1 Bordetella parapertussis | reverse complement strand
CTACGCCGGGATGACTTTTTAAGAGCTACTGTCCTAAAAATCGTCATCCCGGCGTAGGCCGGGATCCAGCGTCTTTCGTTGAACATCTGAATTTTTTACTTATGAACCTGAATAAAAAAATTCAGGCATCAAGCTGAATCCAAGACACTTGCTTCAAACATCTCCCATGGAGGAGTGAATTCTGCGCGGGATGAATTTTTAAGGGCTGTTGGCCACCTAGTCACTACCGCGGCGGCTCGCAACTTCGCAAGGCCCTCACATCCCCAACGGACTCACCCCAACCCAGCGCGCATGCAGCCACAGCATGAACACCACGCCGGCACCCAATCCAACGACGAGTGTAAGCAGGCTATTGGCCATAGCCGCTGAGGGATAGACAGTAGCGTTCATGCGATCACGACGACGCGATACGCGGAAATCCAGCACGGCCCAGATTAGAAAACCGCCGAATAGCACTACATCAGCCAGATTGCCGTTAGCGAGCAGGTGCGCCAACGCCCAGATTTTTACAGCGGCGACCATGGGATGACCGATTTTGGCTTTGATGATGTTGCGTGGTATGTAGGCGGCGGCCAGCAGGATGAACGCCAGCAGATTGAGCAGCAGAGCTACATGCCGTGTCCAGATTGGTGGCTGCCACAGTTCAATCGGCGTCATGCGCGCCTGACCGTAGCCAACGATGAGCAGAATGAAGCCGGCAATCGAGAGCGCAGTCACCAAGCCTTTCCATTTCAGCTCACCCAGTCGCTCAATCATGTTTGTGCGCCAGTTGTCAGCGAAGACGCGCGTTGAGTGCGCGCCCAGAAAAAGAATCAAACCAGCGATCAGTAGGGCCATAGCGTGTTCCATCGTCAGATTATCGAGAGCTTGCTTTTGTCGGGCGGCTGGCGAGCTTGCGACCGTGCGCCCTTGTGTCCGGCGGTAGAACGTTACATGCCATACCGCCGCCATCGGCCGAAGTGTACCGGATTGGCCGGGCCTGGGCTGCGAGTCGTTTATGATGGGCGCTACAGCCAGCAACGGCCAACAATACCAAGCAAGGGAGACGACTCATGGAGCAAGGCACGATCCATAAACGCCAGATTTTGGCTGCCGTTATTGGCAATGCGCTCGAATGGTATGACTTTGTGGTGTACGGCTTTCTCACCGTAATCATCTCGCGTTTATTCTTCCCCTCGGACAGCGAATACGCGTCCTTGCTGATGGCAATGGCCACCTTTGGCGTTGGGTTTTTCATGCGCCCGGTGGGCGGCATTTTGATTGGCCTGTATGCGGATCGCAAGGGTCGGAAGGCCGCGCTGCAACTCATCATTCTGTTGATGACGATATCCATAGCCATGATCGCTTTCGCACCCACCTACGCAGCCATTGGTGCAGCGGCGCCCGTGTTGATTGTGCTGGCGCGACTACTGCAAGGCATGGCGACCGGCGGTGAGTTCGCCAGCGCCACTTCGTTTCTGGTCGAAAGTGCGCCGCCTGGCCGGCGCGGTTTCTACGGTTCTTTGCAAATGGTGGGTCAGAGCGTGGCCGCACTCGCTGGCGCGACGGCAGGCATGCTGATTACGCAGGGACTCACGCCAGAGCAAATCGAAAGCTGGGGCTGGCGCTTGCCTTTCATGTTTGGTTTGCTGATTGGTCCGGTGGGATTGTGGATACGTCGGCACTTGAATGAAACCGAAGCTTTTATTGAAGCCAGTCAGTCCACTGCAGAGCCGGTAGGACTGATGGCTTTGTGGCGTTCCTATCGCCGCAGTATTGCGGTGTCCTTTGGTCTGGTGGTCTCGGGCACGATCATGTACTACGTCGTGGTGATCTATATGCCCACCTATGCAAAAACCCAGCTCAACATACCGCTCGGTCAGGCCTTCATTGCGCAGGTAGCGGGGCTCTTGTGTCTGACTGTGGGTACGCCATTTTTCGGAATACTGTCGGATCGCATTGGTCGCCGACCTGTGCTGATGTTGGCCTGTGCGTTGTACTTCGTATTACCTTACCCGCTGTTCTCATGGCTGCAGGCTGATCCCGGGTTGTTTCGCTTGGCGGTGATGCAGGTGATCCTCTGTAGCGCCGTGGCGGTAGGTTTTGGTGCGATATCGACAGCGCTGGCAGAGCAGTTCCCGGTGCGCATGCGCTCAACAGGATTGGCGCTCGCTTATAACTTTGCTGTCATGTTGTTTGGTGGTTTTGCGCAGCTGATCGTGACCTGGCTGATCAAGGCTACCGGCACACCATTGGCGCCAGCGTATTACGTGATGTTTGGTGCGGTGGTGGGATTAAGTGCTGCGTATTTTCTGACAGAGCGGTTTCGGGATGAGGTCTTGCACTGAGTTGCAAGCCGTCGTGTCTATATTTTTTTTACATGTGTATACGTGCTGTTAGCTGCAGGACGCCGTCGAGATAAAACCTGATGCGAAATTTTCTGATATTTCTGTTGTTCTCTCTTGCATTGCCACTTGCCCAGGCCGAAGATGTTTATGGTCCCGAGCTTGAGGGCTTCGATTATCCGTGGCCCGAGTTTCGGTTTCATTTCACATCGCAGCGGCAGTCGATGCAGATGGCTTATCTTGAACTCAAGCCAGAGAAACCGAATGGACGTACTGCTGTCCTGCTACACGGTAAAAACTTTTGCAGCGCGACCTGGGAAGGGACAATGCGATTCCTGCAGCAACAGGGCTATCGCGTGATTGCACCGGATCAGATTGGCTTTTGCAAGTCCAGTCGGCCCGCGGCCTATCAGTACACTTTTCATCAGCTCGCTCACAACACCAAAGCCCTGCTGGATTCGTTGGGCATAGCCAAAGTCACCGTCATAGGCCATTCCACGGGCGGCATGCTGGCCACACGGTTTGCGCTGATGATTGCCGATAGAGTCGAGCAGTTGGTGATGGTCAATCCGATCGGTCTTGAAGACTGGAAGGCCGAGGGTGTACCTGCGCTATCGGTCGATGAATGGTATGCGCGCGAACGCAAGGTGACTGCGACGATGATTCGCAATTACGAGCGTAGCACCTACTACGTGAATGAGTGGCGACCTGAATACGAGACTTGGGTGCAGATGCTCGCGGGTATGTACAGTGGGCCGGGTGGATTTACCGTGGCCTGGCATTCGGCGCTGTTATACGACATGATTTTTACGCAGCCAGTGTTGTATGAATTCCCGAATCTGCGTGTACCTACGTTGCTATTGATAGGCGAGAAAGACAACACGGCGATTGGCAAGGATATCGCGTCACCTGAAGTGAAATCGCGTTTGGGTAATTACCCCGCACTGGCACGCCGCACGGCTGCTGCGATTCCCGGTGCATCGCTGGTGTTGTTTCCCGAGCTAGGTCATGCGCCGCAGATGCAAGATCCAGATCGCTTTCATCGCGCGCTGATCGAGGGTCTGAATCGTCGTGCGCCATAAAATTCACATCTTCTAAACCATCATTGCTTTACGATCCTTTAACTATTCTTTCATCATGACCCAAGCACCCAGCGCAGAAGACCAATTTGATGAGCAGGCTTCACGCCGTCTCGAATCTATTTATCTCACTCCGGATGTCGCAGCACAGCGCGCGCAGGTGATGGCCTTGCTGCAAGCGCAGCCGGGGCAGCGTGCGCTGGATATTGGCTGTGGCCCCGGCCTCACCACGCAGTCGTTGGCCGAAGCCGTGGGTGGTACCGGGCAGGTGTTGGGCGTGGATATCGCGGCACCCATGTTGACAATTGCGCGTCAGCGCTGTGCGGCCATGCCTCACGTGAATTTTGAGCTGTGCGACGTGAATGCGCTGCCTTGTGACGATGCCAGCATTGATATCGCGCTGGCATCACAGGTGTATGAGTATGTTGAATCGATTGATGCCGCGCTCAGAGAGCTGGCCCGTGTAATACGGCCCGGTGGCAGGGCCGTGCTGGTGGATACCGATTGGGAGTCAGCGGTCTGGGCCAGTCACGATGATGCGCGCATGCGCCGCGTGCTGGAGACCTGGAATGAACACATACCGCATCCTCAATTGCCACGCACATTAAAGCGCCGTATGGAAGAGGCAGGGTTTGATTCCGTCACGGTGACGGTCGTGCCTTTGCTGAACTCTGTGTATGACCGTCAGACGTACAGCGTCGGCATGATGGATATGATCGGCGCTTTTGTTACCGGGCGTAATGGATTGAGTGCAGAGGATGTCGCGGCGTGGAAGGCCGATGCTGCCGCGATCGGTGCCGAGAATGGTTATTTTTTCAGTTTGAGTCGGTATGTGTTTGTGGGCGAGCGGGGGTAGGTGTTGTGTGAAACTTTGATTCGTTTGTTAAAGTTCACGAGCAATGATTTTTTCAGGTAATCAACGAAAGACACTGGATCCCG
>CAMBJI010000217.1 GCA_945867725.1 Bordetella parapertussis | reverse complement strand
GCCGACGCAGTTGAATATGCCCATGTCATAGGGCTCCATGCGCCGCTCGGAAATGACGATTAGCGCATCCAGGGTATCAAACAGTACGGTGCGCCCCATACTCACTTTGGCGCCCGTATAGATCGGTCCGCTGACCGTGAACTCGCCATCGCTTTTCGCACGCACCACGCCGGTCAGTCGTACGGGCTTTTTGGTGATGCCCTGCTGTGCGAGGGGAATTCGGTTGCCAATTTCGGCGCTGACGACATCGGTGGGTCGCATTTTCCATAAGCGCTGCACGGCCTGCGGATCGCATATCGGACCGACCAAGATCGACGACAGCTGGGCTTTCAGGGCCGCCTGAAGCACATCCATGGTGTCGCAGGTGCCGCCGGACATAACATTGTCGCTATGGTCCAGCAGCAGTATCGGACCTTCGCCGGGTTCAGCTTGCATGGCTTTTGCCCGGGCTATCGATTGAGCTAGTGGCTCGCTTTGGTACACGAATCCTTCTCGCTCGCGCCAGATTTGCTGGGCTAGGTGACTGGCAACTTCATCGGCCAGCGCAACATCATTATCGGTAACGACAATCACAGATACGCCAGCGTCTTCAAAGTCGGCAAGCGAGAAGCCGGCCATTACCGAGACGGCTAGCACACCGGCTCTTTGCTCAGCACGGCGCGCAGCCTCCACTGCCCGCTGCATTGCACCTTCGTTTGTATTGCTGCGCAGGGTGTGCGAGAGCTGCGGCAGCTGCACCAGGTGGGTCACGGGTCGAGTACGGCCAGCGAGCAGGTCCATCATCAATCGTCCCGCGTGCTCACCGGTCTCTGCCATGTCGATATGCGGATAGGTTTTGAAGCTCACGATATTGTCGGCGTTCGCAACCATCGCTGGGGTGACGTTGCCGTGCAAATCAAGGGCGACTGCCACTGGTGTGTTGGGCGCAATGCTGCGTATTGCAGCGAGTAGCACGCCCTCGCCATCGGCGGCGTTTTCGGCGACCAGTGCGCCATGCAGATCAAGCAAGATCGCATCAGGTTGTTCACGCACACCGGCAAGAATAGCGTCGGTAAGGTGGGTGTACGCGTCAGCAGCAACCGTACCGCTCGGGTTGGCAGTGGCAGACACGGGCGTGATCAGCGTTGCTTCGGGCTGCGACTCGACCAGCCGTATGAAGGCGCCCATCGCCGTGCGGGCATGGCGTTGATCAGCAAGCGCGTCCTCACCATACAGTGGCTCGAAATCAGCCAGCGTCGTGGATACTGGGGAAAAAGTATTGGTTTCGTGATTGAAGCGGGCGATCAGGAATTTCATTGGCGGGTCAATGGCAGATTATCAGGCTAGGCGGTGTGAACCAATCGCACGTTTTTACAGGTCGCAAGCGCCGCACCACTACGGCTGGATCAGCGCGACTTGCGATATCTTACCTTTGGCCTCGACTAATGACCCAAAAACCGAGCCTATAAGCTGCGTGGACTTGTTTCTGTTGGGGGAGCTTTGCCAGCACTTCCGTGGTCGATGTCGCTTCAGCGAGAGGCTCCTCAGTCAGTTTTCCTCATTACTGACGCAATCGCAACCTGAGTTATCTCGGATAAACTGATTACTTGATTATCTCGAGAGTCCCGATTCATATAAATATCGCAAGATCTAAGGATCGATATCATGCCCAAACTTGTCAACGTGAGACCCTTCGTTATTAAAACCGAGCCGCCGCATAAAGGTGGCCAGTATTGGTATTTCGTGAAACTTGAAACGGATAATGGTTTGGAAGGCTGGGGCGAGACCGCGGTGCTGGGCACGCTCAATGGTTTGTCAGCCACCTATCTTCAAATCGTACAGAATATTTTCGATACCTATTTGAAGGGCGAGGAAGCGCTTGATCGTGAATACATCTACAGCAAGCTGTATTTTGGTTTGACGTTCCAGCATCCGGATTATGTGATCATGGGCATCATTAGTGCGATTGACACGGCGCTTTGGGATATCGCTGGCAAGCATTTAAAGACGCCTGTTTACAATCTTCTGGGTGGAAAAATACGCGATCGTGTTCGTAGCTATACCTACATTTATGACCCTGAAGGTAATCAGAGCTTGAAGGAAACGAACCGGATGTGGACACAAGAGCCGGAGCGTCTCGGCGAAATGGCTGCCAAACTGGTTGATCAGGGTTTTACCGGCTTGAAGTTTGATCCTCTGGTGGAGGTGAAGACGGAGCAGCGTATCTTCCGTCCGTGGGAGTTGTCACAGGAAGAGTTGGGTCATGCAGAGCGGGCAGTTGCTGCGGTTCGCGAGGCCGTGGGTGAACGAGCAGATATTTTGATTGGTACGCACGGGCAGATCACACCCTCGGCGGCAATTCGTCTGGCAGCCAGGGTAGAGAAGTACGATCCGCTATGGCTGGAAGAACCCTGTCCACCCGAGAATTATAGTGAGATGGGCAAGATAGCCCGTGCGACTCGCATCCCCATTGCCACGGGCGAGCGTCTGGTTACCATACATGAGTTTCAGCAGATTTTCGCTGAAAAAGCTTGCGCGTTCGCGCAACCCGATTTGGGCAGCGCTGGCGGTATCACGGCAGTCAAAAAAATCGCTTCAATCGCAGAAGCCAATTACGTGCTGATGGCACCTCATGTTTGGGGTGGTCCGATTATCACCGCAGCAGCACTTCAGATAGATGCCAATATTCCCAATTTTTTGATTCAGGAAAGCATAGGAACTGCGGGTGGGTTCTTTAATGAGATCTGCAAGCAGCAGTTCGTTTGGGAGAAGGGCGACTTTATTGTTTCAGATCGGCCGGGAATAGGCATGGATCTGGATGAACACAGTTTGGAGCGACATAGCGTATGAGACAGTCGTACATTTGACTTAGGTCAGTGATAACCGTTGATACAGCTTCATTTTTCGCTGATCGCAGACCGAACTATTTTCATTCGCATTAATTAAAACCGATTCGCCTGTGAGTGAATGTTCATCATTTTTTCTGTGGACGCTCCACCCCAAGCTTTCCATCGGAGCGCGCGGATAGATAGGCGTATAGGTCAAAGATATGCGCATTTACCGCGGGCTCGCTCTGCCATGCGGGCATCTCAACGGGTGCTTCGCTACGGCGCATGATCTCATCAATACTTTTCTCAAAGGTCGACGGGTCATGGGACCCCCGAGCGACTCCGCTACCGAGGTCATAACGTTTCAGTACGAGCGCCGCGAACTGTCGGGGATTCATTGCCTTAATTTTCGGCAAAAGATCCGGGGCGCGGTCGCCGCCTGTGGCCGCCACGCCGTGACAGCTTGCGCACTTAGCTTGAAATACTCGCCAGCCCGCATACAAGTCACCTTTGGGTGGTAACGGCGTGCTGATTTCGCGGGCTGCCCGGGTATTGGCAAATTCTAGGCTGCAGCTAGAAAGCAGTATTGATGCAGGCAGCAGCAGAGCAATGAATGAATGGGGTATCTTTTGGATCATTGTGTACGCCAAAAAAATAAAATGCTAATTTCTAATTCGGAATATGGCATTAATTATCATCAGTGTTTCGATAGGATTATATTTTTTCGTACCCGTATGTCTGCGCTGAATTTGATACCAGTTTGTTGAAACGCAAAGTTTGATTCGGTTTTCCTTTCGGGCATGACTTTCCCGGGCATATGATCGTCAGTACGTCTATTTTTTAAGGAAAGTATCCATGTTTGAGTCCAAAATTAGCAGTGCCGATCATGAGCTGAAGGCCTTGGTGCGCGATGCACAAGCTTTGTTTGATGAGGCGACCGCTGCTGGTGGCGCCAAGGCAGAAGAGTTGCGCGCACAGGGTATGAAGATGCTGGATCATGCCATCGCAGTCGCACACGATTTACAAGAAACAGCCATTCGCAAAGGACGCAAGATTGCGCACGATACTGACGAGTACGTACACGAAAATCCATGGCGTGCAATTGGTATCGCGGGTGTGGCGGGTCTATTGATTGGTATGCTGATCGCGAAGCGGTAAGCGATGAGTTCGTCAGTCCGACCGCCGGATGGCGGTCTTACTTCAAATGTAGGAACTATCCTCGAAGGCGCACTCAAATTGCTTGGTGTGCGTTTCTCAATGGCGATTATGGAACTCGCTGATGCGCGCAACGCTTTTTTTCAAGTGCTGTTATTCGGTGCAATTGCGATTCTAGCGTCGGCGTTTGCCCTTCTGAGTATTTCGGGGATGATTGTCGTGCTTGCCTGGGAGGCGTTGGGCTGGCGTATTTTTCTGATACTTTTTCTCGGCTACCTCTTGCTAACGCTAGTTTTGCTTTGGAGGGCCAGAAGTATCATCGCCAGTGGAAAAATCGGCTTACCATTGACGCTTGCCGAACTGAAAAAAGATCGGGTAGTGTTCTTCTATGAGCAAGGGGATCCGGAT
>CAMBJI010000216.1 GCA_945867725.1 Bordetella parapertussis | reverse complement strand
GGCTGGAATTGTGCTCGTTCAGTTTGACTGCTTGACGGGCACGCTTGCGTGCCTGGGCTGTATTGGCCATGACTTATTTCCTGACAATGGGGCTCGGGAACGGGCCCCGGGCGGAATTCGAAAGACCGCGATTATAGCGGGTTTTTGTTCTCAGGACAAACGTCAATGTCAGCATCCTTACAAGTGCGACTTAACAAAATCGGGGCTCATTAATTTTCATTAAAGCAATTTTTTATCAAATTTGCCCGAAACCTGCGGATATAATCGATCGCCATGAACTTGCATAAAACGCTAGCCACCGTTTCTGGCATGACGATGCTCTCACGCATCACAGGGCTGATCCGCGAGTTCCTGGTAGCACGAACTTTCGGCGCCTCGGTCTACACCGACGCTTTTTTCGTTGCCTTCCGCATCCCCAACCTCCTGCGTCGGCTGTTCGCCGAGGGCGCATTTTCTCAGGCCTTTGTGCCGATCATCGCGGAATACAAGAACCAGCAAGGCAATCGAGCCACCCGCACTCTGGCCGATCATGTGGCAACGGTGATGTTCTGGACACTGCTTGCCACGACGATATTGGGCATTATTGGCGCGCCCATGGTGGTTTTACTGATGGCCAGCGGGTTTGGTTCGGATCCGGTGGCGCTGTCGCTGTCGGTCACCATGACCCGAATCATGTTTCCTTATATTCTGTTCATGTCGCTGGTGGCACTGGCGGGCGGGATTCTGAATACCTGGCAGGAATTTCGTGTGCCTGCCCTCACACCGGTTCTTCTCAACCTGTCTTTCATCGCCGGTGCGATCTTTCTTGCTCCATATCTATCCGAGCCAGTCTATGCGCTCGCTATTGCGGTTGTCATCGGAGGCGTGCTGCAACTGTGGTTTCAGGTACCGGCGTTACGCAAAATTGGCATGCTGCCTCGCATCGGGATAAATCCGGTGGCGGCGCTCAGAGATCCAGGCGTGCGGCGAGTGCTGCGCCAAATGCTGCCAGCAACATTCGCGGTGTCGGCTGCGCAGATCAGTCTGATCATCAACACCAATATTGCCTCCCATCTGCCCGATGGCAGCGTGTCTTGGCTCTCTTACGCCGATCGCCTGATGGAACTGCCCACCGCGCTGCTCGGCGTGGCGCTGGGCACTATTCTGTTGCCCAGCTTATCCAAAGCACATGCTTGCGGGGATAACGCCGAGTATTCCTCGTTACTCGATTGGGGTCTCAGGCTCACCATTTTGCTTGCCACACCGGCAGCAGTTGCTCTGATGGTGTTATCCGAACCCATCACAACAACGCTTTTTCATTACGGGAAATTTGACGCCCTCTCGGTCACCATGACATCCAGAGCGCTGGTGGCCTATGGCGTTGGCCTGATGGGTCTGATCCTGGTCAAGATATTGGCGCCCGGTTTTTACGCGAAACAGGATATTCGTACACCCGTCAAGATCGGTATAGGGGTTCTGGTGGTCACACAACTGATGAACATCGTCTTCGTACCCTGGATTGCCCACGCAGGTCTTGCGCTCTCAATAGGATTGGGCGCCACCCTCAATGCGCTCTTTCTCTACATCGGTCTTCGTCGCAAAGGAATTTATTTACCACGCTCAGGTTGGACCATGTTTTCGGTTCGCGTGATCGGAGCACTGTTCCTGCTGGCAGGCATCGGTTTATGGATGGCGACCCGTTTTGACTGGGTTGCAATGCAAGCCACGCCCATGATGCGTATCGGCGCGCTGATGCTGGTGATGTTCGTATGTGCGGGCAGCTATTTCGGCGCACTGGCCTTGATGGGTTTCCGGTTTGCCGACTTCAAACGTGAATCGAGCTGAGCACGCCGACGATGATCAAATCCAATGATTACTTCGGCTCGCTGGTGCAGGACGATGCACACATCCCCTTGTTCGAAGCAGCACTGTTCATTGCGCAAGATGATGAACATCCGCTTGATCTCGGTACCTGCCTGACGGATATCGACAAATTCGCCATGCGACTCAAACGCCGTCTGCATGCTGACATTGCACCAATACCCAAGCTGCGACTGTTGAATAATTTTTTCTATCAGGAGCTTGGCTTCTCGGGCAACTTCAACGACTACTACAACCCCGATAACAGTTATTTGCACAAAGTTATGTCGACACGACGCGGCATACCCATTTCGCTCGCTGTCATTTACATGGAGCTTGCGCAGCAAATCGGACTGGACGTGAAAGGCATTTCGTTCCCCGGACATTTCCTAATGAAACTGTCGATCAAGACGGGCGACATCATCCTCGACCCGTTCAATGGCGCGAGCCTCTCACGCGAAGAAATCGAGGAGCGACTGGAACCCTATTTCACCCATGGCCGCAACCCGGCGGATCCGCCGCTGGTCAGCTACCTAGCCAATGCCACCGAGCGCAGTATTCTGGCTCGCATGCTGCGCAACCTAAAGGCCGTGTATGCCGAACAGCCGCACTGGAAAGAATTCCTGGACGTTCAGCAGAAGCTGGTGATCTTGCTGCCGAATGAAATCGAAGAGCGACGCGACCGCGGTCTGGCGTACGCCAATCTGGATTGCCCCAACGCTGCTTTGCAGGATATCGAGGCTTATCTTGCGCAATGCCCGCAAGCGACTGATGCGGAATTGTTACGAATGCGGTTACCTGAATTACGCGCCGCAAGTCGTAAGATCAACTAAGTGGTCTCGCACTTTTCGTTGTCAGAACCGGCCAATCCAAATTGAAAAATAGTCAGCGGCTGAACGGATTAATCGCACTGACAGTCTGCGCACGACAAACGCAGTCATGAAATCGGTAATCAGCCCTTGGCACGCGCTTCCATCACCTCCCAGCGCTCCAATGACGACATCAGCAATTGATCGATCTCGGCATAGCGCTGATTGAGTTGTTGCGCTTGATCTGGCTGATTTCGATACAACTCAGCATCTGCAAGCTTCGCTGAAATTTCAGCTTGCTCGGTCTCCAGCGCAGCGATCAGTCCTGGCAATTGCTCGAGTTCACGCTGCTCTTTGAAGCTGAGCTTTTTAGGCTTGTCTTTAGTCTCGGGCGGCGCAACAACCGATTTCACCGTGGGCTTAGTAACTTCAGCGGCGGAGGCTGTCGTCCCACGATGTCGCACGCGCTCCCAATCAGAATAGCCACCGATGTATTCACGCCATACACCCTCACCCTCGGCGACGATCACTTGAGTCACCACATTGTCGAGAAAAGTACGATCATGACTGACCAGAAAAACAGTACCCGTGTACTCCTCGAGCAATTGCTCGAGTAATTCCAGCGTATCGATATCGAGATCATTGGTTGGCTCATCGAGCACCAGCACATTCGCGGGTTTCGCAAACAAGCGTGCCAGCAGCAAACGATTACGCTCACCACCCGAGAGGCTGGATACGGGAGAGCGCGCACGCTCAGGTGCAAACAGAAAATCACCGAGATAGGTCATGACGTGCTTGCGTTGCCCATTCACTTCCACCCAGTCGCTACCAGGCGCAATCGTGTCGGTCAGACTCGCCTGATCATCGAGTTGCTCGCGCATCTGATCAAAATAGGCGATCTGCAGCTTGCTGCCCTGCTTTACGGTGCCGGCGTCAGGCTGCTCCTGACCGAGAATGAGCTTCAACAAAGTCGTCTTACCTGCGCCATTCACACCGATCAGGCCAACTTTGTCACCCCGTAAAATCGTGGCATCCAGATGACGCACGATCACTTTGTTGTCATACGCCTTGCTCACATCCGTGAGTTCAGCGACGATTTTTCCGGAGCGTTCGCTGCCAGCCGCTTCCATACGTACTTGGCCTTGCTTTTCGCGCCGACTAGAACGCTCTTCGCGTAACTGTTCCAGTCTTCGTACACGACCTTCATTGCGCGTACGGCGTGCCTCAACGCCCTTACGTATCCAAACTTCTTCCTGCGCTAGCACCTTGTCGAACTTAGCGTTTTCTACCGATTCGATCGCCAGCTGCTCAGCTTTGCGTACCAAGTAGGTGGTGAAATTTCCCGGATAAGCGCGCAAGCGTCCCCGATCAAGCTCGACAATGCGTGTGGCCACGTTATCGAGAAAACTTCGGTCGTGCGTGATGAACAACACGCTGCCACGCAGATCACGCAGCAGTGTCTCCAACCAAGCGATGGAAGAAAAATCCAAATGGTTGGTCGGCTCATCCAGAATCAACACATCCGGTGCGGATACCAATGCACGCGCGAGCGCCACGCGCTTTTTCATACCACCTGAGAGTGTCTGAATCTGCCGTTCGCCATCGAGATTCAACTTTTGCAGCGTCGTCTGAACGCGATTGGGCAGATTCCATCCGTCCACCACATCCAATCGTGCTTGCACCTGCTGCATGCGATCCATGAGCGCCTGATCATCACCCTCGCCCATGCGCGCAACAAGCTGATCGTATTCTTCCAGCAGCCCGCGAGTTTCAGACATACCGTCGGCCAC
>CAMBJI010000215.1 GCA_945867725.1 Bordetella parapertussis | reverse complement strand
ACTGAATGAGCCGGCGAATTTTAATTATGAACGTCTCGCGCATCCACCGGCTACGTTCCGACATGAAAAACTCAAGATCGATGAGCGTTTGCCGGCAGCGCGTGATTACATCGTCAAGCATGGTCTGAATGAACACCACAACGGCAAGCACACCGATATCGGCATCATCATTCAGGGTGGTCTAACGAATGCCTTGCTGCGCTCGTTGCAGCAGTTTGGCTTGGCTGATGTGTTTGGCGTCTCGGATGTTCCGCTGCTGGTTCTGAATGTGACTTACCCGCTGGTGCATGAGCAGATCGCTGACTTTGCGCGTGACAAGCGGGCAGTGCTGGTGATTGAAGAAGGCTCGCCGGATTACATCGAACAAGAAATCGCCACGCTGCTCAGACGTCGCGATCTGCAGACCGCCTTGCATGGCAAAGATATATTGCCGGCCACCGGTGAAGTGACGCCCGAAGTCATGATGCGGGGTCTGTTACATTTTTTTGCGAAACATTTGTCGAATGCAGACACGCGCAACGCACAGGCACTGCTAGCGGCCACTGACACGCGCCGCACGCGCATTGCAGCACAATTCGATAAAGTCTTGCCCGCACGTCCGCCGGGCTTTTGCATTGGCTGTCCGGAACGACCGGTGTTTTCTGCGCTCAAGCTCGCGCAGCAGGAACTCGGCCCCGTGCATGTCGCTGCTGATATCGGTTGTCATTCGTTTGCGACTTTTGAACCCTTCTCGCAAGGACATTCGATTTTAGGTTACGGCATGAGTCTCGCCAGTCGCGCGGGTGTCTCACCGATGATGTCGCGGCGTGTGATTTCCATCATGGGAGATGGCGGGTTTTGGCATAACGGTTTGCTGACAGGTGTGCAGTCGGCGCTGTTTAATGGTGATGATGCGGTGTTGTTGATTTTCAAGAACGGCTACACGTCTGCCACCGGCACTCAAGAAATTATCTCCACCCCCGAAGCCGCTACTAAAAACCAGGCAGGCGACAAGCTCGCCAGTCTGACCGCCAGCAATCGCACTATCGAAGACACACTCGCCGGCTTGGGTGTGAAATGGATGCGTACCGTGCATTCTTATCGCGTGGCTGTAATGCGCGATGTGGTGCGAGAAGCACTGACCACAGATTTCAACGGTCTGAAAGTCATCATCGCCGAGGGTGAATGCCAGCTTGAACGTCAGCGCCGCATTCGTCCCTGGCTGGCGGCGTTACAAGCGCGGGGTGCGCGTGTGATGCGCGTGAAATACGGTGTCGATGAAGATGTATGTAATGGTGATCATGCCTGCATGCGGCTTTCGGGCTGTCCCACATTGACGCTTAAAGACAATCCCGATCCACTGAAGGTAGATCCAGTGGCAACCGTCATTGATGGCTGCGTGGGTTGCGGCTTGTGTGGCGAGAATGCGCATGCTGCAACGCTGTGTCCGAGTTTCTATCGCGCTGAAGTTATACAAAATCCACGCTGGCATGAGCGCCTGATCGCCTCGCTGCGCTCGACGGTGCTGCGCGTGCTGCAGCCGGCATGATGATGAACCGAATCAGTACAGAAAGTACCGCAACGTGAGTCTGATGAACAACACGGCAGATGAAACATCTGCAGCCTCAGCAGTGCCGCAACCGATATCCGTTCTGATTGGCGCGCTCGGTGGCGAGGGCGGTGGCGTACTCAGCGAATGGCTCACTGCGATTGCGCGTCATGCAGGCTACGCAGCACAAAGCACCTCCATACCCGGTGTCGCGCAGCGCACGGGCGCGACCACGTATTTTTTCGAGATGTATCCGGTGCCCATGTCGCAGCTGGGCGGACGGCATCCTGTGTTCAGTCTCAATCCCATTCCCGGCAGACTGGATGCATTGGTTTCGTCCGAATTACTAGAAACCGCCCGAGCTGTTAGTAACGGTTTGCCGTCAGCTGAACGTACGCTCATCATTACCTCATCTGCACGCACACTCACCAATGCTGAGCGCAGTCATCTCGGTGATGGTCGTCTGGATGATGCAGCGCTGCTTTCCGTTGTGCAGAGTGCGTGCCGAGCGCATCACGTGCTGGATATGCAGCGTATCGCACGCGATAACGGCACCGTCGTCAGTGCCGTGATGCTGGGTGCGATTGCTGGCAGTGGCTTGCTGCCCTTTGCAAAAGAAGATTACATCGCGATCGTGCGTGAAAGTGGGCGTGGTGCGTCGGCTAGTCTGGCAGGTTTTGAAGCTGCGTGGCAGTGGGTAGGCGAAGGTCGCCAGCAAGCTGCGTTTGCAAAGCAGCTCGTGGATGATGCCGTTGCTGCATCAGGGTCGTCGGTGCTGAACGAATTCCCGGCAGCTGCGCGTGACTTGCTTGCATTAGGTCTGTCGCGCGTAACTGAGTATCAGGATGCAGCGTACGGTTCGCTGTATCTGGAACGCATGCGTCAAGTGTGTGACGCTGAGGCCAGTGCTGGCACTAGCACTAGCACATCTTCCAGTGCTGAGGCTGTTGTCGATGCAGGTATGGAGCAGGGCTCCATCACTCGCGACGTGGCCCGTTGGCTGGCACTGTGGATGGCGTATGACGATATCGTACGTGTGGCTGATCTCAAGAGCCGCGCCGCACGCAGCCAACGAGTGCGCAATGAAGTGCGAGTGGCTGATGGTGATGTGCTCAAGACCTATGAATATTTCAAACCTGGTGTCCCGGAAATCGCCGCGCTTTTGCCGGCACCGCTAGCCGAGCGATTGAAAGACATGAACCGTCAGCGCCTTGCCGAAGGTCGTCCCGTTTGGGAAATACCGGTCAAACTGGCCTCGCATACGATTGTGGGTACGCTGTTGCTTCGTCTACTCGCTGGGATGAAACATCTGCGGCGTTGGGGCAGTCGTTATGCCGAAGAACAAGCACTCATTGAGGATTGGCTCACAGCGGTGGTGGAAGGTGCAAAGCAGGACAGCTTGCTTGGTTTTGAAATCGCGCAGTGCGGCCGTCTGATCAAAGGCTATGGCAGCACCAATGAACGTGGCCGAGACAACTTGCTGCATGTGATTCGCCATCTCGCATCACCGACATTCGGTAGTGTGGCTGAGCGCACCATCGCCATACGTCGCGCTCGCGAAGCTGCACTGGCGGATGATGCTGGCAAGGCACTCGACAAAACACTCAATGAACTCGGTGCAGCCCCCCGCGCGATCAAGGCCCAGCCCATACGCTGGATGCCAAGGAGTCGCATCACGACAGGACCCGCCAAATGACGAAGACAGTGATTTATGAAGTGCGCGTGGAATTCGGCGATTGCGATCCAGCCGGCATTGTGTGGTTTCCGAATTTTTTTCGCTGGATAGATGCGGCATCCCGTCATTTTTTTATCGAATGCGGTGTGCCGCCTTGGCAGGAAACGCGACAAAGCATGGGTTTGATTGGAACACCGCTGGTCGATACGCAAGCCAGCTTCAGCAAGACCGCCAGCTACGGTGATGTACTGCAGATTCACACGCAGATCAGCGAGTGGCGTAACAAAAGTTTCGTGCAGACCTATCGCGTGATGCGCGGCGACGACGAGATCATGCAATGCACTGAAGTCAGAATCTTTGCGGCTGATAAGGTCGGTGGCGGAATACGTGCGATGGCGGTGCCGGAGGAGATTCGCGGGATGTGTTCGTGATTTAGACAAAGACGCTGGATCCCGGCTTTCGCCGGGATGACGTTTTAAGAGCCACTGGCCTAAAAATCGTCATCACTTGCATGTAATGACCGCTGCGTGGGCTGATCGCATGCGATCCGAATTCCCCACTCGCTCCCAGCGGAAGCTGGGATCCAGCGTCTTTGCCACGGTGGTATCTCTAAGAGGGCTTGCGGTTTCAATAATTGTTCAGTATATTGAACATTATTTGACAGAGATTTGGGATGAATCTTCAGGAAATTGGCAAGCTAGTCCGTACACGCCGGGAAGTACTTGGCCTAAGTCAGCATAGGCTAGCCAGACTTGCCGGACTGTCTCGCACAACCATCAACCTGCTTGAGACTGGTAGTTTGGCAGACCTTGGTATTGCCAAAGTCACTGAGCTGCTCGATTTGCTTGGCCTAGTACTTGATGCACATCAGCCTGATCATCCAAATGTCAGCGCTATCAGGATGGCTAGCAAGACAGTCAGCGTCAGCTTCAAGGAAAGCCTGACGCCGAATGAATTGATACTTGCACTGGCCACCGGAGTGATTCCACACAATCGTGCCGCGCACTTATCCACACTGGTCGATGAGGCGCCACTGAGTCTTATTGTTTCCGCTGTAGAGACGGCTGCTCTGAAAACGACGGTCCCAACCAAGCAGATCTGGAAACACATCAGTCAATGGACAAGAGACTTTCAATCGCCTAGAAAATGCTGGGCAGATTTTGATGGGAGTTGAGCACGCACCTGAATTTCGTTGGAGTCGTGTGGGTAAGCGTTACAAAATTCTGGTGCTACTTAAATAAAAGACGTT
>CAMBJI010000214.1 GCA_945867725.1 Bordetella parapertussis | reverse complement strand
AAACCCAACCACCTTGGCGCTCTTGATCGCTTTTGAGACCAGATAGGCAGCCCCACCCACGGCCATCAGATAAGCCGACTTGTGGTTCTTGATCGATTCAATCGCAATCGGGCCGCGTTCAGCTTTGCCGATCATGGCGATCAGGCCAGTTTTCTCGAGCATCATGTCGGTGAACTTGTCCATGCGTGTTGCCGTGGTTGGTCCCGCGGGGCCCACGGCTTCATCGCGCACAGGATCCACTGGACCCACGTAGTAGATCACGCGGTTTTTAAAATCGACCGGCAGACTTTCGCCTTTGGCGAGCATGTCCTGAATTCGCTTGTGTGCAGCATCGCGGCCGGTCAGCATCTTGCCATTCAGGAGCAAGGTCTGGCCCGGTGTCCATGATGCGACTTCAGCAGCAGTGAGTGTGTTGAGATCAATGCGTTTTGATTTGTGTGTATCGGGCGTCCAGTGCACCTCGGGCCACTCGGATAACGAGGGTGGCTCGATGTAAGCCGGACCCGAACCATCCAGCACAAAATGCGCGTGGCGGGTTGCTGCACAGTTTGGAATCATCGCAACAGGTTTGGAAGCAGCGTGTGTTGCATGCATCATGATTTTGACATCCAGCACGGTAGTCAGGCCGCCCAGACCTTGTGCACCTATGCCCAAGGCATTCACTTTTTCATAGAGCTCAACACGTAATTCTTCGAGCTTGTTTTTCGGACCGTGTGCGAGCAGGTCGCTCATGTCGATATCGCCCATCAGCGATTGCTTGGCCATCAGCATTGCATGCTCTGCCGTACCGCCAATGCCTATGCCCAGCATGCCGGGCGGGCACCAGCCGGCACCCATGGTGGGTACAGTTTTGAGCACCCAGTCGACCACTGAATCCGATGGGTTGAGCATGACGAACTTGGATTTGTTTTCCGAGCCGCCACCTTTGGCTGCTACCTGAACATCGACCGTGTTACCCGGTACCAGTTCCATATGCACGACGGCTGGCGTATTGTCTTTCGTGTTCTTGCGTTCAAACTGCGGGTCATCGACTACCGAGGCGCGCAGCTTGTTATCGGCAAAGTTGTAGCCGCGTCGCACACCTTCATTGATGGCGTCCGTGATCGAGCCGGCAAAACCTTCGAAGCGCACATCCATGCCGATTTTGAGGAAGACATTCACAATCCCGGTGTCTTGGCAGATGGGGCGTTTGCCCTCGGCGCACATGCGCGAGTTGGTTAGGATTTGTGCGATCGCATCTTTGGCAGCAGGACTTTGCTCGCGTTCATAGGCGCGCGCGAGATGACGAATGTAATCCACCGGATGGTAGTAGCTGATGAACTGCAAGGCAGCGGCAACGGATTCGATCAGATCTTCTTGCTTGATGATGGTCATGACGTTCGTGCTTTAAAAAATGAAACGGAATACGGGAGAAGAGATACGGGATACGAGTATCAGTGCTTGTTCTGACCCTCATGCAATGTCGCTGACATGATGCGGTCGGCGTAGGCAATGGCAAGGGCGGAGAGAAGAAATACAAGATGGATCACGGTTTGCGCGACCAGCGTCTTGGTCTCGTGTGCGCTGGCATTGATAAATGATTTCAGCAGATGAATCGATGAAATACCAATAATCGCGGTCGCGAGTTTTACTTTTAATACCGAGGCATTGACATGTGATAACCACTCGGGTTGATCAGGATGGTTTTCCAGGTGCATGCGCGACACAAAAGTTTCATATCCACCCACGATCACCATAATCAGTAGATTGGAGATCATCACAACGTCAATCAGTCCGAGTACAACCAGCATGATCGTGGTCTCGGTCAGTCGCGACTGCGGCGCCGCACCGTCAACGCTGGTGGCGCTCAGAATATGGCTGAGCGCCGTGCCGTTACCCATCAGCGCACCCACCAGATCGACTAGCTCGACCCAGAAGTGGTAAACGTAGACGATTTGCGCCAGAATCAGCCCAATGTACAGCGGCAGTTGCAGCCACCGTGTCATGAATATGAAATTGGCAAGCGTGGAGATTTTTTGCGGAGATTTTTGCTCGGAAGTCATGGCGGTATCAGAGGTTTTGGGTATCTTGCTTAGAAACAATGCTACTGCGCATTTTACACGCGGGCCACCTATGACTGGCGGGTATCTGAGGCGCCCAGACGGGATAGGTGGGACAGGTGCCGGTCGCAAATACTATGTAAGCCCTGAGTAAGCGTATCCGCTTATCTTGGCCGAAAATAATGAACAAGCTGGAGACCCTATGTCCGAAATCGAATCCCTGATGCATGAGCATCGGATTTTTCAACCGCCCGAGAGTTTTGTAAAAAATGCAGCTGTCTCTGGCATGGACGCGTATCACGCCTTGTGCGCCGAAGCCGAGAAGGACTACGAGGGCTTCTGGGGCCGTCTGGCTCGAGAGAACCTCGAATGGCACAAGCCCTTCACCACCGTACTGGATGAATCCCAGGCGCCGTTCTACAAGTGGTTCGAAGATGGTCAGCTCAATGTTTCCTACAACTGCCTCGATCGCAACCTGAGCAACGGCAATGCCGATCGCGTTGCCATTATTTTCGAGGCTGACGATGGCACTGTCACTCGCCTGACGTATCGTGAACTCCATCAGCAAGTCTGCAAGCTCGCCAATGGCTTGAAATCACTGGGCATCAAAAAAGGTGATCGCGTCATCATCTACATGCCGATGTCAGTCGAAGGCGTTGCAGCGATGCAGGCTTGCGCACGTATTGGTGCGACGCACTCAGTTGTGTTCGGCGGCTTCTCTGCCAAGTCTCTGCAGGAACGCATTATCGATGCCGGTGCGGTTGCTGTTATCACGGCCGATGAGCAGGTACGCGGCGGCAAGCAGCTGCCACTCAAGGCGATTGTCGATGAAGCCGTGAGTTTGGGTGGCTGTGAAGCGATTAAAAGTGTCGTGGTGTACCGGCGCACCAAAGGCAATATCGCCATGGTGGCTGGTCGCGACCTGTGGCTGCATGAGCTGATGGACAAACAGTCCGAGCAATGCGAGCCAGAGTGGGTGAGCGCAGAGCATCCGCTGTTCATTCTCTACACATCAGGATCGACGGGTAAGCCCAAAGGCGTTCAGCATTCTTCAGGCGGCTATTTGCTGTGGGCCGCGCTGACGATGAAGTGGACCTTCGACATCAAACCCAGCGATATCTTCTGGTGCACCGCTGACATTGGCTGGGTGACGGGGCACAGCTACATCGCCTATGGCCCGCTCGCAGTAGGCGCAACACAGATCGTATTCGAAGGCGTGCCGACCTATCCGAACGCTGGGCGTTTCTGGGACATGATTGCGCGTCACAAAGCCACCATCTTCTACACGGCACCGACCGCGATTCGCTCGCTTATCAAAGCCTCTGATGCGGATGCGAAAGTGCATCCTCAGCATTTTGATTTGTCATCGCTTCGTTTGCTGGGCTCAGTGGGTGAGCCCATCAATCCTGAAGCCTGGATGTGGTACTACAAAAATGTAGGTAACAACCACTGCCCCATCGTCGATACCTTCTGGCAAACGGAGACCGGTGGTCACATGATCTCGCCCTTGCCGGGCGCCACACCGATGGTGCCGGGCTCCTGCACGCTGCCGCTGCCGGGCATCATGACCGCGATTGTTGATGAAGCCGGTAACGACATGCCGAATGGCCATGGCGGCATTCTCGTGGTGAAGCGGCCTTGGCCTTCGATGATTCGCACCATCTGGAATGACCCGGAACGTTTCAAGACCAGCTATTTTCCCCCTGAGTTGGGCGGCACGCTGTATCTCGCTGGTGATGGCGCCATTCGCGATGAGAAGTCGGCTTATTTCACCATCACGGGTCGCATCGACGATGTGCTGAATGTCTCCGGCCACCGCATGGGCACGATGGAAATTGAATCCGCGTTGGTCGCCAATCATCTGGTGGCTGAAGCCGCCGTGGTGGGCAAGCCTGATCCAACGACGGGCGAGTCTATTTGTGCGTTTGTGGTCCTGAAAGGCGCACGTCCAACCGGCGAAGAGGCAAAAGCCATGGCCAAGGAGTTGCGCGACTGGGTCGGCAAGGAGATCGGTCCGATTGCCAAGCCCAAGGAGATACGTTTTGGGGATAATCTGCCCAAGACGCGTTCGGGCAAGATCATGCGCCGACTCTTGCGCGTGCTGGCTAAGGGCGAGGAGATCACGCAGGACATCTCCACGCTGGAGAATCCGGCTATTCTGGAACAATTGAAAGAAGCCATCTAAGCGATGGCCAGCAGAACATTGCACTGAGTTTTGTGGGGGAAGGTCGTAGGGCTTACTCCGATGGCCCTATTACCGGATTGCCGCTTCGCTTCCGGGCGAAGCGGCTTTTTTATGTCTGATCTGCTATGCCTATTGGGGGCGATGAGGGAAGGTTTGCTATAATCTCGGGCTTCGTTTGTCAGCAGCAACCGCAACGAATTCAGGAGAGATGGATGAGTGGTTTAAGTCGCACGCCT
>CAMBJI010000213.1 GCA_945867725.1 Bordetella parapertussis | reverse complement strand
CAAGGAAGAGCAGCGCCTTGAAGAAGGCATGCGTCATCAGGTGAAACACGGCCACAGAATAAGCCGACGTACCGAGCGCCACAGTCATGTAGCCCAACTGTGACAGCGTTGAATAGGCAACGACGCGCTTGATATCGTTTTGGATGATGCCAAGGAAGCCCATGAACAAGGCCGTGATCGAACCGATAACGAGCACAAAGGACAAGGCCGTGTCGGACAATTCAAACAGTGGTGACATGCGCGCCACCATGAAAATACCGGCCGTCACCATGGTCGCTGCGTGAATCAGCGCGGAGATCGGCGTTGGGCCTTCCATCGAGTCAGGCAACCACACGTGCAGAGGAAACTGCGCCGACTTGCCCATCGCACCAATGAACAGGCAAATGCAGGCCACGGTGATCAACATCCAGTCGGTACCGGGCAAAGTCAACGTAGCGAGAGCCTCGCGTTTAGCAAATACCTCTGCGTAATTCATTGAACCGGCATAGGCCAACAAAAGACCAATACCAAGAATGAAACCGAAATCACCTACCCGGTTGACGAGGAAGGCTTTCATATTGGCGAATATCGCGGTGGGCCGTTTAAACCAGAAACCGATCAGCAGGTAAGACACCAGACCTACAGCCTCCCAGCCAAAAAAGAGCTGCAGGAAGTTATTGCTCATCACGAGCATCAGCATCGCAAAGGTAAACAGCGAGATATAGGCAAAAAACCGGTTGTAGCCTTCATCGTCCTTCATATAGCCAATGGTGTAGATATGTACCATCAGCGACACGAAGGTCACCACACACATCATCATCGCGGTGAGGCTGTCAATCAGAAAGCCGATTTCTAGTTTGAGGCTGCCGACCGTCATCCAAGTGTACAAAGTACCGCTGTAGGTCGCGCCATCAATGACTTGCTGCAAAGTCTGGGCAGAGATCAGGAATGCGATCAGCACACCCAGAATCGTTACTGTGTGTGACGCCGTGCGACCGATCAGATTGCCAAAGAAGCGCGTACCGAAAAGGCCTGCGATCAGGGAGCCCGCTAGAGGCGCCAGCGGCACGCACAGAAGCAGGTTTGGGTTAAGTTGCCCAGCCATAAAAACCTTGTCCTTGTTTTGCTTTAGCCCTTGAGACGATCAAGCTCTTCTACATTGATCGTATCGAGGTTACGGAACAGCGCGACGAGAATTGCCAGACCGATCGCCGACTCTGCGGCGGCGACTGTCAAAATAAAAAACACAAATATCTGACCCGCTGCATCGCCGAGATAATGCGAGAAAGCGACGAAGTTCATGTTCACCGCCAGCAGCATGAGTTCAATCGCCATCAAAATGACGATGAGGTTTTTGCGGTTCATGAAAATACCGACTACCGCAATCGCGAAAAGGATGGCGCCGAGCGTTAGAAAATGAGCGAGGGTGAGTGTCACGTTCTTTTACCCTTATGATTTGTCGACGGCTGGATCGGCCGATTCGCGCGGCTCGGCAGGCATGCTGATGATGCGAATACGATCAGCGCTTTTCACCTTGACGGCGTCACCCGGATTGAAATACTTCGTATCCTTGCGTCGGCGCATCGTCAGCGCGACTGCTGCAACCATCGCTGCCAGCAGAATGATGGCTGCGATTTCAAACGCATAGAGATATTGGGTGTAAATCAGTTTGCCCAGCTCACGTGTATCCCCAATATTGATGGCGGCCTCGGGATGTGCGCCCTGCGCAATAAACCCGCGTACCAATACAGTGACCATTTCCGCTGCAATGATGGCGCCCACCGTTAATGCCAGTGGCAAGTGACTCCAGAATCCTGCGCGCAGCTTAGCCATGTCAATATCAAGCATCATGACCACGAACAGGAACAGCACCATCACCGCGCCGACATAGACCAGTACCAATACGATCGCGAGAAACTCGGCCTTCAGCAGCATCCATATCGCAGCGGCTGAAAAGAAGGACAGGATCAGAAACAATGCCGCATGTACCGGATTGCTGGCCGATATCACCCGCAGCGCTGCAAAGATCAGCACCGCAGAGAAAACGTAAAAGAGTACAGTCGTAAATTCCATGGATGATCTCAGCGATAGCGGGCATCAGCGGCACGACTGGCCGCAATCTCGGCTTCATATTTGTCGCCAATGGCCAGCAACATGTCTTTGGTGTAGTACAGGTCGCCCCGCTTCTCACCGTGGTACTCGAGAATATGTGTCTCGACAATCGAGTCAACCGGGCAGGACTCTTCGCAGAATCCGCAAAAAATACATTTGGTCAGATCGATGTCATAGCGCGTGGTGCGGCGTGAGCCATCATCGCGCTGCTCGGATTCAATACTGATGGCCATCGCTGGACAAACCGCTTCGCACAGTTTGCAGGCAATGCAGCGCTCTTCACCATTGGGATAGCGACGCAAGGCGTGCAATCCGCGGAAACGCGGTGATTGCGGCGTTTTTTCTTCCGGAAATTGCACCGTGATCTTGCGCGCGAACATGTAGCGGCCTGTCAGCGCCAGCCCCTTAAAGAGCTCTCGCAGCATCAGGCTTCCAAAGAAATCCTTGATCGCTTCCATGATTATTCAGCCTCTATATTCAATTCTCTGAGTCGCATTCAATTCGAATGAAACGCTACTTCCAGATATTCCATGGGGTTTGCATCCAAATCGCCACGATGACCAGGTAAACGACGGTCAGCGGTATGAAAATCTTCCAGCCCAAACGCATGATCTGATCATAGCGATAGCGCGGGAAAGAAGCGCGTACCCAAATGAAGATCGAAACGACCAGGAAGGTCTTGATGCCCAACCAAATCCAGCCAGGGATGAAACTTAAAATCTCCAGCGGTGAACTCCATCCACCAAGGAACATCAGCGTCGCCAGCATGGAGACCAAAATCATGTTCGCGTATTCGGCGAGGAAGAACATCGCAAACGACATACCGGAATACTCAACCATATGCCCGGCAACGATTTCCGATTCACCTTCCACCACATCAAAAGGATGACGCGAGGTTTCTGCAATGCCCGAGATGATGTAAACACCAAACATGGGCAACAGCGGCAGCCAGTTCCACGACAGGAAATTAAGGCCCATGTCGGCGAAGACACCGCGCGTCTGCCCGGCAACGATTTCCGAGAGGTTCAGACTGCCCGACACCATCAGCACGATGACGAACACAAATCCCATCGCGATTTCGTAGGACACCATCTGCGCCGATGCCCGCATCGCACCCAAGAATGCGTACTTCGAATTCGATGCCCAGCCAGCAATGATGACGCCGTACACCTCCATGGAGGTGATCGCCATCACGAACAAGAGACCCGCATTCACATTCGCCAGAACGACCTCCGGCCCAAAAGGAATGACAGACCAGGCAGCCATCGCCGGCATGATGGTCATCACGGGCGCGAGTACGAACAAAGCTTTATTCGCCTTGGCCGGAACGATGATCTCCTTGAGCAGCAGCTTAAGTGCATCGGCGATAGGTTGCAGCAGGCCGGCAGGACCCACGCGATTCGGCCCGAGACGCACGTGCATCCAGCCGATCATCTTGCGCTCCCACAGCGTGAGATAGGCAACACAACCCATCAGGGGCAGCACGACCGCGATGATCTTAATCAAGGTCCACGCCACAGGCCAAACCGGACCAAGGAGCCCAGCACCGGTCGTGGTCAATGTGGAGAGCAGCGCATCCATCAGGCTTTCTCCACCGATAGGGCGCCGAACATGGGGCCGAGCCCTGCTGTGGACGCATGTGCAGACGCGACGCGAACGACATTGTCTGGCAAACCGCGATCAACCGCGCATTCAATCACAATGGTGGTCGTTCCCTGACTGACGCGCACTTTGTCACCAGGACTCACGCCGAGTTTTTCAGCCAGTGCAACTGACAGCACCGCATGAGGCGTGAGCGCATCGCTGGTCTGCTGCAGTGATTCCGCCCGACGGACGATCGCATCACTAAAATAAAGAGGCACATCGGCCAAGCGCTCGATGCCCTGCGATGCCTGCACTGGCTTGAGCGCGACTTCAGCATGATTATTCAGTCGCGCAGTGAGATCCAGACCATCGAGGTTACTTGATCCCAGAATTTCATTACGTATATCTTCGGAACTCTCGTAGGCAAAACCTTCAAGCGATAACAGATTGCCCAATACGCGCAGCACCTTCCACGCCGGACGCGTTTCACCCAAAGGCTTTACGCTGCCGTTGAAGCTTTGTGCACGTCCCTCGGCACTGACGAAAGTACCCGAGGTTTCGGTGAACGGCGAGACCGGCAAGAGCACATCGGCAAATGCCATCGCGTGTTTGAACGGCGACATGACCACCACCATCTCGGCCTGATTGACCGCCGCGTGCGCGGTGCGCGGATCGGCGCAATCCAACTCAGGTTCTGTGTGCAGCAGCACATAAGCCTTGCGACCTTGGGCCACAAGGCTGTGGGCGTTGTCGGTACCGGATGGGCGTGCCTTCGCGAGATACGCACCGACGGTGTTGGCGGCCTCGGTCA
>CAMBJI010000212.1 GCA_945867725.1 Bordetella parapertussis | reverse complement strand
TCTGCGCATTCTTGCGGCGCATCCGGAAGCGCAGCTGAGCGTCATTACCTCGCGCAAAGAAGATGGCATGCCGGTGGCCGATATGTTTCCCTCATTGCGCGGTCATGTGTCATTGGCATTTTCAGCGCCAGAAAAAGCGCGGCTTGATCAGTGTGACGTGGTGTTCTTCGCTACACCGCATGGTGTTGCGATGGCGCAGGCGAAAGCCTTACTGGATGCTGGCGTCAAGGTGATTGATCTCGCTGCAGATTTCCGCATCAAAGACACGGCTGTTTTCGAGCAGTGGTACGGCATGCCGCATAGTTGCCCCGATATTTTGGCGGAAGCCGTCTACGGCCTGCCGGAAGTCAATCGCGATGCCATTCGCACAGCGCGTGTGATTGGTCTGCCCGGTTGTTATCCCACTTCGATGCAGCTGGGTTTTAAGCCACTGCTCACGCAAGGCAAGCCACTGGTGAATGAGGGCGCGCTGATTGCCGATTGCAAATCCGGTGTCTCCGGTGCCGGTCGCAAAGCCGAAGTGCATACACTGCTGGCCGAAGCTGCTGATAATTTCAAGGCCTACGGCGTCAAGGGTCATCGCCATCTGCCCGAGACTGTTCAGGGACTCGAGGCGATTGCGGGCCGCAAGATTGGCCTGACCTTTGTGCCGCATCTGGTGCCCATGATCCGGGGGATTCACTCGACGCTTTATGCCAGCTTGTTGCCCGAGGCGCGCAATACCGATTTTCAGGCGCTCTATGAATCGCACTTCCGCGATGATCCTTTCGTCGACGTGATGCCGGCGGGCAGCCACCCCGAAACGCGCTCGGTCAGGGCGTCGAACATGCTGCGCATTGCCGTACACCGTCCCGGTGGCGGCGATTTACTCGTCATTCTTGTCGTCGAGGACAATCTGGTCAAAGGTGCTGCCGGCCAGGGCGTGCAATGCATGAATCTGATGTTTGGCCTCGACGAAACTACCGGTTTGCGTCACGTACCGATTCTTCCCTGATCTGATTGTCCCCTCGCAAGCGGGGGCGCGATGAGCTGCTCTCGCCTGACGCTTCACGGGCAGAATCCTGAGTCGCGTTCCTGTGTCGCGTGACCCGAAGAAGGGTAATTCTTAAGGTCGCGTTTGACTCACGGGGCGGGCTCTTGGCAGGCGAGGTTAGGATGATGCGGAACAAACGCATTGAACACGAGCAGGATGGCATTGACACCCTGATCGGGCGAGGTTGCCGCATCGAAGGTGATATCGTGTTTCGGGGTGGGTTGTGGGTAGACGGCCATCTCATCGGCACTGTGCGGGCCGAGCCTCAGGGAGCGGGCTACCTGATCGTACCGCCCCAGGGACGTATCGAGGGGGACGTCTGCGCCCGGCATATTGTCGTTAGTGGTGAGGTGGTCGGGAATCTCCATGCCAGCGACAGGGTTGAATTACTGGCCCGGGCGCGCATAATCGGTAATGTTTCCTACGGAGGGATGACCATGCAGGCGGGCTGTAGTGTTATCGGCAGGCTCTTGCAGGTCGACGAATCGAATATCCCTGATGAACGTGCGTCATTGTCGGCAGCGCCCCGTGCGCGCGGCTATAATCTCAAGTTATTGATTTATAAGGCAGGAGCATTCACATGAACGCAATCACCGAAATGCCGACACCCATTAATTTCACGGACAGCGCAGCCAACAAAGTGGCGCAGCTGATCGAAGAAGAGGGTAACCCCGATCTCAAGCTGCGCGTCTTCGTGCAGGGCGGCGGTTGCTCGGGTTTTCAGTACGGTTTCACGTTTGATGAAATCGTGAACGAAGACGACACCGCCATGTTGAAAAACGGCGTGCAGTTGTTGATCGATTCAATGAGCTACCAGTATCTCGTTGGTGCTGAAATCGATTACAAAGACGATCTCGAAGGCGCCCAGTTTGTGATCAAGAATCCGAACGCAACTACCACCTGTGGGTGCGGTTCGTCGTTCTCTGCCTGATCTGTTTTCGCAGGTTCAAGAAGCGCGGCTTAGTCCGCGCTTTTTTGTCGCCTTCGTTTCGGGAAGTAGGGAAGGTCTTTCGATCGAGGCAAAGCATTCGGCCTCTGTGAGCGCTGAATTGGGTCGCTGCAATCGGGCTACACACCGAGTACTAATTTTTTCAGGTGCTCAACGAAAGACACTGGATCCCGGCCTACGCCGGGATGACGGTAGTTGTTGAGGCGACGGTAAAATTCCTACCGTCATCACCTGCATGTGATGACTGCTGCGTGGGCGTATCGCATGCGACCCGAATTCTCCACTCGCTCCCGCCGCACCGTCACGCAGGATAAAGCGCCCCAAGCACGCGCGGGCCTCGCGCGCCGGTGACCGATGGCAGGTTGCCCGGCAAGCGCTCGCAGAAGCGCTCAGCCAACCAGGCAAAGGCAAGCGCTTCGACATGCTGTGGTGATACCCCCAGCGCGCTGGTGTCTGACACTGGGCGCGCCAACTGTTCCTTCAATAAACCCATCAAATAAGTATTCATCGCGCCGCCGCCGCACACATACACCGCCTCAGCGTCCGGCGCATCTCGCTGTATCGCATCAGCTAGTGTGCGCGAAGTGAATGCAGTCAGCGTCGCTTGCACATCAGCGGGTGTGGCATGGACAAAGTTCTGCAGATGCTGCGTCAGCCATGCGGTGTTGAACAAATCACGTCCCGTACTTTTGGGTGCGGGCTGTGCGAGATAGGGTTCACTCATCAGCGCTGCGAGCAAGTCCGGCAGCACGTTGCCCGAGGCTGCCCACTGACCGCCCTCGTCATAGTGCTGGCCGCGCTGTGCGTGTATCCATCCATCCATCAGCATGTTGCCGGGCCCGGCGTCGTAGCCGGTGACATTGCCATCGGGCCTGAGGATGCTGATATTGCTGATACCACCGATATTGGCCACCACGCGTGTCTGGGTCGTGCTGCCAAAGACAGCTTGGTGAAAGGCGGGCACCAGCGGCGCACCCTGACCACCGGCAGCGATATCGCGATGACGAAAACCACTGATCACATCAATGCCGGTCAGTTCGGCCAGCAATGCAGGGTTGATAATCTGTCGTGTGTAACCCAGCTCAGGTCGGTGGCGTATGGTTTGGCCATGGGCGCCAATGGCGGTCACCTGTTCGGCGCTGATGCCGGCGTCTGTCAGCAGTTGTTGCACACACGCTGCGTACAACTTAGTCAGCTGATTCGTGGCCAGAGCCTCGCGATGAATTTCATCGTCACTTGCCGATTGCAGTACCAGGAGCTCAGCTCTGAGCGCATCAGGAAATGCAACGAAGGCCGCATGCAAAGCTTGATTGGCTGAGCTCAGCACACCATCAATGCCATCTAGGCTGGTGCCTGACATCAAGCCAATGTAAAGAGGGGTTGAAGGCATCGTGGGTAGGTAGGGTGATGCCGTAATCGGCGCTCAGCGCGAAGCCAGTGCTTCGGGATTCGGCGACATCACCGTAAAGCGATGCGTGATATCCGCGACACGTTTGCGAAACTGCGGCAATTCCGCAGCAGACAGCGCAACCGCCTGTGGCAACGTGATCGTGCTCGGATCGCGCGCTTCGTTATTGACGCGGAATTCGTAATGCAGGTGCGGGCCGCTCGACCAGCCGGTACTGCCTACGTAACCAATGACTTCTCCTTGCGTTACACGCTTGCCAGCACGCATGCCCGTCGCGATGCGGCTCATATGCGCATACGCCGTTGAATACACTGGCCCGTGTTTAACGATCACCACGTTGCCATAGCCATTTTGCACCCCTGAAAAATCAATGACACCATTGGCCGTTGCGCGGATCGGCGTGCCTTCGGATGCGGCAAAATCAATACCCTTGTGTTGTGCCCATTCGCCAGAAATCGGATGCATGCGCATGGCAAATCCCGAGGTGATCCGAGAAAATGGCAGTGGTGATTTGAGGAAGGTTTTTTTCAATGAGTTGCCTGAGGCATCGTAATAATCACCCCGCTGGCCCTCGCCAGTGCCAAACCATATGGCTTGCCGGTGGTTGCCGTCAAAGTGAAACTCCGCTGCCAGCACACGGCCACTGCGAACAAATTCGCCGCCGTGCCAAAGTGATTGATAAATCACCTGAAAGTGATCACCTTTACGAAGGTCCGCGGCAAAATCAATATCACCCGCAAAAATTTCCAGAAGCTGTTCCGTCACCGTGTCTGGAAGTTGCGCCATGTCAGTAGCTACAAAAAATGATGAGCGAATTTCGCCCGAGCGCATTTCGACGCGCGGCTCCAGCGCTACTTGAGTGAGCTTGCTGCTGAAACCGTCGGCATTTTTTTCGAGAATAAGATTGGTGGCGTTGTTCTGATTGCGAGGGCTATTCAGCAGTGTTTGCATGGATAGCAATTTACCTTCCGGGCTGATGCTTGCCTGCAACCGCGCACCGGAGCGCAAACTGACCAGTGTTCGTGCGTGAGCATCCCTGCGGATGAAGTTTGCGGCACCCGGATCATTCACACCCATGCGATTGAGTAAGGACCACAGATTGTCCCCGGGGCGCACCCGCTCTTCG
>CAMBJI010000211.1 GCA_945867725.1 Bordetella parapertussis | reverse complement strand
ATTATTTCGAAACCTTTCAAGTATTCTCTAGCCGGATGAGAGCTCTCTCTTAAAGTTTATACTTAGTGCTAAATATCCAAATAAATTTATTTATTTATAATTAAACGCTGTGGATTTTGTTTTAGTGGCTTTCCAGCAGTTAATTCATTTTTTTGGATGACTTTTTATTGGTTTAAAAGGACATGTATGAGTGGTGATATTACGCAGGCCGATTTTTATATTAAAATTAAGAAAAGTATACGTTATGTATGGCTGTATGGAATTTTTCGTACCTTGATGAAAATCAAAGGGCAATATCACATGATGGCTTTTGATGAGTTCGATGAACAAAGATGGGTGAATCCAAACTGCAAGAGTCCAGATGGATTGGGGCGGCATGTAGCATTGATCGGATGCGGCCTTTATTCGTTTTCCAATATTTCGTATTATTTGGCAAAAGTCAACCGTGGCTTCCTGCGCTGTGCGTACGATCTACAAAAGAATAGGGCTTTGTCACTTTGTAAGGCATACAAAGGCGCTTATGCTCTTGCAGATTGGCGAGAAATTCTTTCTGATCCAATGGTGAAGATTGTTTTTATTGCTTCCAACCATGCGAGCCATGCCGATTATGCTATAGCTTGTATCGAAGCTGGAAAGCATGTGCACATCGAAAAACCGCATGTAGTTTCGCAAGAACAGCTCGATAGACTGGTCTCCGCAATGCGGTCGCGCCCTGATGTGAAGGTTTTTCTAGGTTACAACCGGCCGAGAAGTCGCTTATTTAAACAGCTTCAGACAGTTCTCTCAGCAGAGACTGGGCCGCTTATGATTAATTGGTTTGTTGCGGGTCACGCACTTCCGGATGGACATTGGTACTTTAACGAAAAGGAGGGGGGGCGCGTACTTGGGAATTTGTCACATTGGTCAGACCTCACTCTTCATCTAGTAACATTGGAAAAGGCTTTCCCGTGCAAAATTATTCCTGCCTCGCCTCCAGACGCAAAATCTGATTTTGTAATTACAGTTGTCTTCGCAGATCAGTCGTGTGCTGCCATCACCTTTTCCGCGAAGGGAGATACGTTTGAAGGTGTGCGGGAGATACTCAACATTCACAAAGGTAACGTTCTCTCGACACTAACGGATTTTCAGAAACTGACTGTGGATGTGATTGATAAAAAGACGGTGGTTCGTTTATGGCATCGGGATCATGGACATGAGGCGAACTTCGTTCATTCCCTTGCTGGCGCTACTGCTGACGGCGTACAGGGTGAAGTTATTTCGTATGTGGCAGCGACAGCGAAGTTTGTGTTGGCGATACGTCAAGCCATCGACAGCGGTGAGACAGTTTTTTTGTCACGGGAAGATATTGTGGACTTGCAAGAATGAAGCAGGTACTTCAATCCCTCAGAACTGGCGCCACCGAAGTGGCCCAAGTGCCCTGCCCGGCTGTTAAGCGCGGCCAATTGTTAATACGCTCCTCACACACGCTGGTATCTGCCGGCACCGAGCGCATGCTGGTGGAGTTTGGCAAGGCCAACTGGATCGACAAAGCAAGCCAGCAACCCGACAAGGTGCGCATGGTGCTTGACAAGATCAAGACCGACGGCTTGATGCCGACAGTGGAGGCGGTTTTCAATAAACTTAACCAGCCCTTGCCGCTGGGCTACTGCAATGTGGGCACAGTGCTGGAGGCTGGCGAAGGTGTAGGCGGCTTTGTGACGGGTGACCGGGTTGTAAGCAACGGAAAGCACGCCGAGGTGGTGAGCGTGCCGCTGAACCTGTGTGTACGCGTGCCCGATGCCGTGCCCAACGAAGAAGCTGCATTCACCGTGCTGGGCGCGATTGCGCTACAGGGCATTCGGCTGGTCCAGCCGACACTGGGTGAGACGGTAGTGGTGACGGGGCTTGGGCTGATTGGCTTGGTGGCGGTGCAATTGCTGCGTGCCAATGGCTGCCGCGTGTTGGGTTTGGACTTTGACGCCGACAAGTTGGCTCTGGCCAAATCGTTTGGCGCCGAAGTTGTTGACCTGGCGGCCGGGCAAGACCCGGTGGCTGCGGCGCAGGCCTATTCGCGTGGGCGTGGTGTGGACGCCGTGATTATTACCGCGTCTACTAAAAGCAATGAGCCAGTGCATCAGGCTGCGCTGATGTGCCGCAAGCGTGGGCGCATTGTGCTGGTGGGGGTGGCCGGGCTGGAGCTATCGCGGGCGGATTTTTATGATAAGGAGTTGAGTTTTCAGGTTAGCTGCTCTTATGGCCCAGGTCGTTATGACCCGGGTTATGAGGAAAAGGGCAACGACTATCCGGTAGGTTTTGTGCGCTGGACCGAGCAGCGCAATCTAGAGGCCGTGCTTGACATGATGGCCGAAGGCAGGCTGGATCTTAAGCCGCTCATTTCACACCGCTTTGAGCTGGAGCGGGCGCAAGAAGCTTATGCGCTGGTTGGCAGTGCTGTGCCTTCGCTGGGGATTTTGTTGCTGTACCCGACAAATGTGCAACAGTCGGATGAGGTGCTTAGACACATGACAGTGGCATTCGGCGGCATACATCGTCATGCTTCTGTTATTGCGAGGAGTGAAGGCGACGCGGCAATCCATGCGCGAGGAGCTACTTTAGGGTTTGTGGGATCGGGAAATTACGCCACTTCGGTGCTGATTCCAGCTTTCAAAGCGGCTGGTGCCCGATTGAAAACGGTGGCATCCAGCGGTGGCGTTAGCGGCCTGCATGCTGGCCGTAAATTTGGTTTTGAAGCGACAACAACCGACACTGCGTCTGTATTTTTCGATGCACAGGTAAATGCTGTGGTGATCACCACACGGCACGAAAGTCATGCGGGTTTTGTGCGCCAGGCATTGACGGCGGGCAAACATGTTTTTGTGGAGAAGCCGCTATGCTTGACGCTGGGGGAGTTAGCGCAGATTGAGGGGGAGGTGGATCGCTGTGCTTCGCTCGCGATGACGCCTATATTGATGGTCGGCTTTAACCGTCGCTTTGCGCCGCAGATTCAGAAGATTAGCTCACTGCTCAAGGGTGTGACCGGCCCGAAGTCATTTGTGATGACCGTCAACGCAGGCACGATTCCGAAGGAGCACTGGACGCAAGACCCAGAGGTAGGCGGTGGCCGAATTGTTGGCGAAGTCTGCCACTTTATCGACCTGTTGCGCTTTCTTTCCTGCGCATCTATCAGCAGCTTGCAGCGGCAGACTATGGATTCGTCAACTAAGGATACAGTCACTCTGCTCCTGAACTTCGCCGATGGCTCCATTGGCACGATCCACTACTTCGCAAACGGCAGCAAAGCATTCCCCAAAGAACGTCTTGAAGTTTTTGTCGCCGGCCGCGTGCTGCAACTCGATAACTTTCGCAAGCTCAAAGGCTTTGGCTGGCCAGGCTTTAGCAGGATGAAACTCTGGCGGCAAGACAAGGGGCAAAAAGCATGTGCGGCAGCGTTTATAAAGGCCATTTCCCAAGGAGGACCAGCGCCGATACCGTTTGATGAAATTGTGGAGGTAGCGAGGGCAAGTATTGAAGTGGCAGGCTCAGTTTAATCATCTGAATTGATGATGATAACGACAAAGCTAGACCGCTACTGGCATACCCTGCGGCACCTTAAGCCTGTACAGTTTTATGGTCGGCTTTGGTTCAGACTGTACCGACCGCCTGTTAACACTTTAACCCATGCGCCACCGATGCGCCTTGCGCGAGGTAGATGGCAGCTACCAGCGGCACGAGCGCCGTTGATGTTTGGGCCGTTGCAGTTCAAGTTTCTTAACCTCGAACACAGCCTGCCAGCCCAGGACGGCTGGAACGACGACACGCTGGACAAGCTCTGGATCTATAACCTTCACTATTTTGACGACTTGAATGCGCGCGATGCTGACCAGCGCGTCGCGTGGCATGCGGCTTTGCTTGAACGTTGGTTCCTAGAAAATCCACCAGCCAGTGGCAACGGCTGGGAGCCCTACCCCACATCACTGCGTATCGTTAACTGGGTCAAGTGGCTGGCGAACGGTAACGCAGCGCCAATTGGAATGGTGCAAAGCTTAGCAACGCAGACGCGCTGGCTCATCCGGCGTCTGGAATGGCACTTGATGGGTAACCATCTGTTTGCCAATGCCAAGGCACTGGTGTTTGCCGGTCTCTTCTTTGAAGGCGCTGAGGCTGCCTTGTGGCGCGACAGGGGTTTGAAGATTATTGAGCGCGAGCTGCCAGAGCAGGTGCTGCCTGATGGTGGCAATTTTGAACGCAGTCCGATGTACCACGCCATTTTTCTGGAAGACGTGCTGGACTTGGTGAACGCTGCCGGCAACTGGCCGGAACTGGTGCCAGCGGTGCAAGTGGCACAGTGGCGTGAAGTAGGAGGCCGAATGCTGTACTGGCTGGCCGGTATGACTCACCCGGATGGGCAGATTGCGCTTTTCAACGATGCAGCGTTTGGCATAGCGCCAGACTTGGCAGCATTGCGCACATACGCAGCGCTATTGGGTGTCGAGCATGGGTCGCCACGTCGCTTCGCTCCTCGCGATGACGAGAGAGA
>CAMBJI010000210.1 GCA_945867725.1 Bordetella parapertussis | reverse complement strand
CTCGATGCGCTTGTGCTCCACTGTTCCGGGACAATTTGCCATACAGACCGCCTTGGGTGGTTACCAAAGCATCGACGATCTGGTGGGGCCGGGCGGACGTCTCTTGCGTCAACGCGATCTCGCGCACCAGTTACTGACCGCAATTCCCGGCGTCAGCTGTGTCAAACCAAAATCAGCGCTGTATATGTTTCCCCGTCTTGATCCAAAAATGTATCCGATCAAAGACGATCAGCAGTTTGCTTATGACCTGCTGGCCGAAGAGCGCGTACTGATCGTGCAAGGTACCGGCTTCAATTGCCCAACCACAGATCACTTCCGCGTCGTCTTTTTGCCTAATGCAGATGATCTCACTGCGGCCGTCGGTCGTATTGCCCATTTCCTTGATGGCTATCGTCGTCACCACGCAGCTTGATATTCGATAGCCCTGTCTGTCACTGACTCATTCATCATGAAACCTATCAAAGTTGGTTTGCTCGGTATCGGCACTGTCGGTGCTGGTACGTTCACTGTCCTTGCGCGCAATGCGGAAGAAATACGTCGTCGGGCAGGGCGTCCGATTGAAATCACGATGGTCGCTGACCTCGATACCGCACGTGCAAAGCAGATTACGGGGGGCAAGGTCGAAGTCGTTGATGACGCCAATATCATCGTCAATCATCCCGACATTGATATCGTCGTTGAGTTAATTGGCGGTTACGGCATCGCACGCCAGCTGGTGATGACGGCCATTGCGAACGGCAAGCATGTGGTGACTGCGAACAAAGCGCTACTCGCAACTCACGGCACCGAAATTTTCAGAGCCGCACAAGAAAAGCGCGTGATGGTTGCGTTTGAGGCGGCGGTAGCCGGTGGCATACCCATCATTAAAGCCTTGCGCGAAGGACTGACGGCGAATCGTATTCAGTGGATCGCCGGCATCATCAACGGCACCACCAATTTCATCTTGTCAGAGATGCGTGACAAAGGTCTGGACTTTGATGTCGTGCTGAAGGAAGCGCAACGGCTTGGTTATGCCGAAGCCGATCCGACCTTTGATATCGAAGGCATCGACGCGGCGCACAAGGCAACGCTGATGTCTGCGATTGCCTTTGGCATTCCGGTTCAGTTCGACAAGGCGTATGTGGAAGGGATCACCGGACTGCAAGCGGCCGATATCCGTTATGCAGAGCAGCTAGGTTATCGCATCAAATTGCTGGGCATTGCGCGCCGCGCTGCCAATGGCATTGAGTTGCGTGTCCACCCCACACTGATACCGTCAAACAGACTCATCGCTAATGTCGAAGGTGCGATGAATGCTGTCTTGGTGCATGGTGACGCAGTGGGTGCCACGCTTTATTACGGCAAGGGTGCCGGCGCTGAACCGACAGCCTCAGCAGTCATTGCCGACTTAGTTGATATCACCCGCCTGGCGACCGCTGATCCAGAACATCGTGTGCCTTACCTGGCGTTCCAACCCGATGCGATGACGGACACGCCCATTCTTCCAATGGACGAGATCACCACCAGCTACTACCTGCGCATTCGTGTCGCTGACAAACTCGGCGTGATGGCCGACATCACCCGTATTCTGGCTGACGCGGCCATCTCCATTGATGCAATGCTGCAAAAAGAACCTGCCGCGGGCGAAACCGAGGCAGACATCATCATCCTGACGCATCAGACGCAGGAGAAAAAAGCAAAGCAAGCAATTGCCGCGATAGAGGCACTCGAGGCTGTGTCAGGACAAGTCGCCCGTATTCGCCTCGAGTCGCTGGGCTGACCCAGCAATCAGAAGTTACCTATCGTCAGCCAATTTTTGAAGCGGTTTGTTTCAGGGAGTCCGATAGCTCCTTGGTGATGGCACTAAAAATACTTCCCGTGAGTGTGTACTTGGCCATTGCTGACTGTATCTGCAGCAGCTGAGCCGTAGTAACATCACCGCCGTTGGTTATGGCGCCCAGTAGAGTGTTTAAAGCGCTCTCTGCGTTCGTCATCGGGGTGGTTACTCTGTTTGCGACTGCATCAATAGTGGCTCTCATAAATCACTTCCTTTCTTCGAAATTAACAGCGGATTCAAACAGTTGCATCAATGCGGTCGAACTTATGACAGCAGTCTCGGCAGCCTTGATTTTTTCATGCGTTGAACGATCATGAAGCTTTCTGGCCTCTGTAGTGAGACGTAGCTCAATTTGTTTAAGCTGCTTGTAAACCTCCCTTGCGTAGTCGCCCGTTTTGTCTGACCGCAGGCGTTCCTCTACCGATAATGATGAGTTTTCCATGGGTTTACCTTGCTATCTTTATCTTCTCGTTGCCGTCAAAAATCACTTCGGTATCTTTGATCGTCATTAGGGTGTGTCCATTGATATCGCCGCCACGAGTCACACGCTGACCGCTCTCGGTAATCACAAAAGGCATATTTCCGCCAACGACAATCTGAACGTTGAAGGGCGATTTCTTTTGAACGACACGGATCGTTGCGCGAATGGGTAGAATTTTTCCGTAATCTTCATTGAACTCGGTCAGAACAGTCTCCCAACTTCGCAAATCTTCTTCGCTCATTGCGCCGCGTAAAACGAATTCGGGTTGTCGACTGACGACCTGAAGTTTTTTAGCAAGGCCTACCGATATAATTTTTTCCTGAAACTGCTGCGGAAGATCATCTGCCTGCAGAATCATGCCATCGATCTGTCGCAACCCTGGTACTTCGGATTTAACTAGCTCGTAAGCATTTTCCTTGGCAGTCTGTGTCAATACCGCGCCACGCACTTTCAGCACGCCATTAGTGACGCTGTCTGCTTTCAGCTTGGCGCGAGCCGGATCTAGCTTGTCTACCAGCACTTTTCTTGCGGCCTCCAATAACTCGCCGTCGACATACAGTTCAGTTTTGGGTGAGGGGGAGATATTGTCGAGTGCTTGAATCAAGCGTTTTTTTGTATTGCCGTCGGGTAGATAACCAGAAACACTGATACTGCCCTTCTCGGAAATTTTCATCTCCACCGAGCTGGCCAAATCCAGATTCTGAATAATTTGCAGGATTTTTTGCTGATTAACGGGGATAGTCGGCACAACAGGTTTTGACACGCTAGCGACGACCTGAGGATGTGCCTGTTGCTCTATCATCCAGGCCGCCAATGAAATACCAGCCAAGACAATCAGGGACAAACCCACCGCAGAAATAATTAACGTGATTTTTGCCCGATTGCGCAAACGACTAGCGGGATTCTCTGCCGCCCGTGTCGGAATTTCACTCTCGGCAACGGTTTGTTCTACCGGGCTGGGTGGTGCCGGCGTAGGGAGTACATCAGCGGGATCCGGCCAGCGCGCGTCCACGCTGTCAACGCTGACCCAGACACCGCCCAGATCAACGGGCATCCCCAGCGTCAGGGGGAACGTATCCATGATTTCATTGCCTTGGGCATCGCAGACCTTGCCCTCGACGGGTTTGACCGTGATTTGATCCCCATCAAAACTTATTCTCGCGTGAATCGACTCCAGACGAGAACCCATCAGAATGATCTCGCAGTCATCGGATGTTCCCAAGGAGTAATCACCTATGCCGAGACTCAGGGAGCTGCCTGCTTGGGCGCCGACCAGTACCCGTAGTTCGACCTGGGCCTGTAAGGTATCGAGGCTGGGTTCTAATTTCATGTAAAGCTTTCGTGAACTTTTATCGGAGTCTGGATACAATACTTTTGTTGCTTTAAATTCCTATAAAAAACAGATAAAAAATGACGATACATACTGAAATCCGTGGTCAGGTACTTATTGTCCGACCCAGTGGCGATATTAGTAAAATGGCTGCCAATGAGCTGCATGAGTTGCTCGATGGCGCGATAGCTGAAGGTGTAACCCGGCTTGTTTTTGACTTTTCTATCCTTAGCCACATCTCCAGTGACGGCTTGCGTGTGCTTCTCAAAGCCACTGAGGAAGTTCAGTCCCGCAAAGGGCAGGTCGTATTGGCCGAAATGGGTGAGCAGGTCCGCGGTGTATTTGAAGCCAGTGGCTTCTTGGGACTGATCAGAGAATTTGCTGATCTTGAAGTCGCGGTCAATGCCATGAGTGCCGAGGTAAGTTGAAAAAATAGAAGACATCGTCACAGCTCCACCCGTGCCAGCGGCTGAATATTGATTTCCTGTGTCAGCTCCTGAAACGAGAGCACGGGCAATTCATATAAATCCTGCTCGATCATCTTCCGCATATAATTTCTCACCATGTTCATGGCTATGCCAAAAAGCCATGTTGATGATTTCGAATCACCCCGAAAACTAGCTATGGTGCGGGCTGCTTCGACAAAAGCCTGTTGAGTGATATCGGCGGCATCATCGGGGTGGTCTATGTACTTGATGACAAATCTGTAAAGTCTTCGCTGATGCTGATCGATCAGGTCACGGAAGAGAATCTCTTGATCTCTTTCCAGTAGCGGTATATCGGACAATGGGTCCGATCGGAGTTCCAAGGAGGAAAAAATTTTCTTTGTGGCGGAGGGCTTTTTCCCGGAGTAGCTCTCTTCCGGTTCGAGTTCATCGTCAGATTCGATGTTATCGAGATCCCCATCT
>CAMBJI010000209.1 GCA_945867725.1 Bordetella parapertussis | reverse complement strand
TAGCGTTAAAAGATCTCTTTTCTCGAAATGATAAATCTAAAGCAAATACTGTGGTCGTAAACGCGGTGCCTCAGGTAACGATTAAGCCTATTACGACGCCACCAACAAAAAAAGTTAGTTTCGCACCTGACGCAGTTACAAAGGCAGTTCCTCAGGCGACGACTAGCTCTATCAATTCGGAAGTCGAAAAACTTGGTCGCCCCGAGCCTGATTTGCGCAGCAGAGCCCAACATGTCTACCGTCAGTTACCTTATCAGAGTCAAAGCGTACAAGGCCAGCAGCCTGGAAAGGCAAGTCTTGAGGTGACAGTGTCACATTTTGATACGGCGGTACATAAATTATTCAATGGGACGAAACTAGGTAATGGCGAGTCAACAAGAATGCTTGAGGAACTCGTTGATATTAAAAAATTCGTTGAACAGAATAACGAGATGAACGCTTCAAGTAAAAACCAACTGTTAAGTGATCTTGATCTGCTTATTAAGATGGCTGTTAATGACAAAGAAAAAATTGGCACTGGGCACAGTCCGCAAACTCAGATGGTGCAATCTTTTAAGACGGATTTTGATTCAAATTTTAAATCGATGATCGCAAAGATACCTGGTATGAATAATGAAAAGAGCACGGATGTAAAAATCATACGAGCCGCAATTATCAGAACTGCCAATACAGAGTTAAGCTTGCAGATAAACGATGATTCAAACGACTTGAAAAAAGAAAATTTTAAAAAAGCATTCGAAGCGACATTAAAGATTCAATTCAAAAACAACATCTCGAGTGATTTACTGAACCAAATAACGAAGGCCGTTAGCGATAGTTTCGACTTCGCTGACGCTGTAAAATTGAGAAAAATGCAGGCGGGTAAGTTTCAGTAAACTCGTCAGCTGGCGAGGCGAGGAGGTTCTGATGCGGGTGAGCCCTAAAAAGACGGGTGATAGCTTATTGCGCTCCCCAGTCTTGCAAATCGGCTGGGGTGTTCATGTTCACAAACGCCGTTTCGTCCGCAAAGTGCACCTCAGCCTTCCGATGCATCGCAAACCACGCATCCATTTTCCGACCACCCTTGGCTAGATAATCGGCAAGGTCATTTTTCAAATGCGCGGATAGCAGACAAAACACCGGATGCCGCTGCTGCGTCGCACTGTGGCCAGTCACTGCCACGGCGATATCGGCTTGCGCAGCCAAGAGTGCCTCTGACAATTTGTCGACCAAGTTCATCGGCAGAAAGGGTGAATCGCAGGGTGCGGTCACTAGATACGGTGTCTCGCAATGAAAGAGTCCTGCATGTAGTCCCGCCAGCGGCCCGGCAAATCCTGAAATTTCATCGGGGATTACCGGCGCACCCAATGCTTCATACACATCTAGATGCCGGTTGGCGTTGATGATCAGTTTACTGACCTGAGGTTGCAGTCGTTGTAGAACGTGCTCAACCATCGGTTTGCCACAAAACATTTGCAAGCCTTTGTCCACGCTGCCCATGCGCGTGCCTTTGCCGCCTGCGAGTATCAGCCCCGTGATTTGCTGTTTATCGATGGGTGAAGGTGCCATTACTTTTTCGCGGTAATACCAAAGGCTTGCTGTAGCGTCAGGATCTCGCCCGTATTACTGGCATCGTAGCCAGCGAGCTGCTGCACCATTTCGCGGAAACTGGCCGTGTTCACCACTTCAATGACCTTTTGCATTTGCGGCTGTTCCAGTGCCTCGTTACTCACCGCAAAGAAATATCGCTCTTTCGCTAACGAAATGAAATCGAGTTTAAAACGCTCTGCCGCAGTTTGCACCCCGAAGCCCACATCGGCCATGCCGCTGGCGATGAAGGCGGCGACTGCTGAGTGCGTAAATTCCGTGTTCTCGTAGCCATTCACCTGCGCGGGTGTAATACCGAGACTGGGCAACATTAGTTCCAGCAACAGACGCGTGCCCGAGCCTGCCTGTCGATTTACAAAACGTACTTCTGATCTAATCAAGTCATGAAGACCACGGATGTTGAGTGGGTTACCCGGATTGACGAACAGACCCTGCGTGCGAACGGCGAGGTGGATGAGTCGATGTGATTTCGGATCGAGCCATTTGCCGAAACGCTCTGCAGATTGTGTTTCGAATTCGCCCAGCGGCACATGAAAGCCGGCAAGGTCGGACTCGTTGCGCGAGAGTGCTGCCACAGCGTCGGTGCTGTTTCGGTAGCGCAGGTCGATTGCTAGTCCGGACTCGGTGGCCATTTTCAAAAAGGCGGCGACTGCGAAGCCATGGCTGGCATCGAGACGGATTGTTTGTGCTGCATTGCCGACCGTTTTGCCCAGCTCGGTTTCGAGTTCAGAGGCGAGGCTTTCGAGCATGGGCGATAGTCTCGCGCGGACGCGGCGATCGGCCCAGATCAGTTTTTCAGCAAGCGCAGAGAGTTGGGTGCCGCGCCCGCGGCCGGTTTGCATCAGGCTGTGGCCAAACAGTGCCTCGGCCTTGCGCAGCAAACCCCAAGCGTAACGGTAGGATAGGCCGACGGCTTGCGCAGCACGGGCAATCGAGCCGGTTTCTTCGATAGATCGCAACAAGGCCAGCAAAACAGGGGTATCCAGCGGCTCGCCGTCGTGCTGCCGGATTTCCCAATGGGGCGTTACTCTTACTTTAAACATTATGTCTTTCAAAACATATTGCGGCATAGCATACACAATGCTAACTTGCCCCGCTAGTTTTGCAAACAGTAGCGCTTGTGCTTGCCTTGGCGCTTGCAAGACCTGTACAAAACAACATATATAACCGCCAAGCGCGGAAACTGAGGAGGAGTTATGGCATTTGCTGATCTGTTGGCGAAGGAGCGTACGATCGCCGGCGCTGGTTTCAACCGCTGGCTAGTTCCACCCGCTGCACTCGCCATTCATTTGTGTATCGGCATGGCCTATGGCTTTTCTGTTTTCTGGAAGCCGCTGGGCAATGCGCTCATCGGTGACGATGGCGCGCCGCTGGCCTCCTGCGCAGCGGGTGCGACGACCTTTGCCGAGAAGCTGGCCGGTACCGGTCGCGCCTTGTTTGCGACAGACTGCAATTGGACTCAGTTTGATTTGGGTTGGATGTACACCTTGTTTTTTGTGGTTCTCGGTTGCGCTGCCGCGGTATGGGGCGGATGGCTCGAACGTGCGGGACCACGCAAAGCAGGTTTTGTATCGGCCATCTGCTGGTGCGGCGGCCTGCTGATTTCAGCCTTCGGTGTTTACAAGCACCAACTATGGATGATGTGGCTGGGCTCGGGGGTTATTGGTGGTATTGGTCTGGGGCTTGGGTATATCTCACCTGTATCGACACTGATCAAGTGGTTTCCTGATCGCCGTGGCATGGCAACCGGCATGGCCATCATGGGCTTTGGTGGTGGCGCGATGATTGGCTCGCCACTGGCCACGATGCTGATGGCGAAGTTCGCGGTTCCCGGACAGACCGGCGTCTGGCAAACCTTCGTTGTACTGGCCGCGATTTATGCGGTGTTCATGTTCTCGGGTGCATTTTCTTATCGTGTACCGGCAACTGGCTGGAAGCCCGAGGGCTGGCAGCCACCACAAAATGCCGGTGGTAACGCGATGATCGCAACGCGTCATGTACATCTCAAGAATGCGCACAAGACGCCGCAGTTCTGGCTGCTATGGGTAGTTTTGTGCATGAACGTCTCGGCCGGTATCGGCATCATTGGTGCCGCTTCGCCCATGCTGCAGGAAACCTTTGCCGGTGCCCTGATCGGACAAGCAGAGATTGGTTTTGCTGATCTCAAGCTAACGCCAGCATTACTTGCCGGTGCGGTAGCGATCGGTGCCGGTTTCGTCGGACTTATTTCACTGTTTAATATTGGCGGTCGCTTTGTCTGGGCCTCGTCCTCCGACAAGCTGGGTCGTCGTCCCACGTATGCGATTTTCTTCGTGTTGGGTATTGGACTGTACATACTGGCCTCGCTCGCGGCTGGTTGGAAGTCGCTGCCGATTTTCGTGGCCTGCTTCTGCGTGATTGCGTCAATGTACGGCGGTGGCTTTGCGACGATTCCTGCCTATTTGGCTGACATGTTTGGTACGCAGTTCGTAGGTGCGATTCATGGTCGTCTGCTGACTGCGTGGTCGACAGCGGGCATTCTCGGTCCGGTGGTCGTGAACTACATGCACGACATTCGCCTGGAACAAAAGATTCCTTTCGATCAGATTTATGGTCCGATCTTTTATGTGCTCGCAGGTATGCTGGTCGTGGGCTTGCTGGCTAACTTGCTGGTGCGACCCGTGGCGGACAAGTACTTCATGTCCGACGTTGAACTGGCGCACGAGAAGCAGTTAGCGCATGAGAAATCGTTGGCTTCCAATCTCGGTCAGGGCAGTAGCGAGACCACCGGTTCGAGCGCTATCCTTCCCGCATTGGCCTGGCTAGCCGTGGGTATTCCACTGGCTTACGGTATCTGGGTGACTTTACAGAAGTCGGCAGTACTGTTTAAGTAACTGCTTGGGCCTGGGCGATAGTAGTTGTTGCGGCGAACGTAAAATTCCCACCGTCATCACCTACATGTGATGACTGCTGCGTGGGCGGATCGCATGC
>CAMBJI010000208.1 GCA_945867725.1 Bordetella parapertussis | reverse complement strand
TCGCTGGAGAACAAATTCCGGATTGGCATCGGCTGGCAGACTACGAAGAGTTTCGCATGCTGATATCAGCCAAGCTGTAGGTGCCTTGCGAATTAATTGTTCGACTGTGGTCAAGAAATCGTCGAACATCCGTATCAATCGAAGAAAGCAGTACCGCGAGCAGAGAATGTATTCACCAGGACAGACCGGTCTAGGTATCGATTGCCACGCTCGCAAGACGTTTCGGGTGCGAACTGGCAGGCATGGCAGCAGGCACCCTGTATGCCGCGGCCAAGCGTATCAGGACGATGTTCCGAACACAGCGGGTCGGATGCGCAGAGTCGCATGCTCTCTAGACCCTGCAACATGTGCCTGCCCAATGTCAGAGGATTACCAAGCTCAACCAAACCGCCCAGAGTACCTTCGCTGTCGGGCGCGGCTGTGTAGATCAGGATACCTGCCATTGGGCCACCTTCTTCACCCGGTAGTCGCGAGTACAACCGTTCCCGCACACTAGCGGATGTGTACCCACAGTCCAGTGCGATTTGCCGCATGAGCGCATGCGCGAGCGAATGAAGCAGCACCAGTCGAATGCCAGGAAACCCTTCATCCAGTGGCTGCAGCTTGCGCAGTTTCCGCCATGCTTTATGGGAATCAAGAAACTCATGCTCAAGCTGCTGCACTTCTGGCTTCTCTTGCCAGGCCAACAACACTTCTTCTCGAATACGCAAAAAGATACCCTCGCCCCGAACCTCAGACGCAGGGAGCCATTTGGGATTTTCTCGGCTGAGCTTGGTTAGTCGACCATCCATGGTGACAGTCGCTTCTGCAAAATCTGCGTTGGATTCAATACGGGTAAAGCCAAGCAATGCCCTTACCTCCCGGATGCGTTCAACCAAAACGGTATCTTCAAAAAAGGCCTCAAACCCCTTTGGCGGAGCAACTCGGGTGAGTTTGAAATCGCGATTTTCAGCGGCAGAATCTGGCTTTGAAAATACCTGCCATTCTGGAAGTTTAAGATCTTCAGGTGGGGTATTTCCACCCTGAATGCCAGAGCGTTTGAGTTCGATTGCAGCCCAAATTTCTTCATCACTAAATTCAGAAAACAACGGAATTAACGACTGGTAGTTCTGCTGCTCCTCACGGTAGAACCCCAATTTAGAGATGCTCGTAGCGTTGCTCAGCTTGGACCACTGCTCTTCAATCAACTTTCCAATTTTATCGACAGCACGCGGGATGGATAACGCTGAAAAGGCTGTAGGAAACCAGCTGTTAGATGAGCCGAGCAAAATTGCCTTTGCCGGCTCGGTACATCCTTGTTCAATTAGGCGTAGATGCGGATGATGCCCCGTGCAAGCAAAGGGTGAATCTGGATCAAATGCATCTGCCATGCGTCGTTCAGCACCACATCCACAACTAACAATAATGTCAGAAGCATCACCGGACGCGCCAAATTCGCGCATAGTCATCTGTGATCCTTGGCATGGGACATTACCCTTGTGAACAAAGGCGCGCCACGGAAAGTCCGATAAGTGCCCTTCGCGGCACGCAACTAAAAATCGAACTGACATAGCCGAGGGGGCTCGCCCACCCTGGCTCTTGAGGCATCCCTGATGGACATAGGCGGTCTTGTCAGGTCGATAGGGGTCTTGAACCAGCTTAAAAACACCGGATTCCACAGAGGACAGCGTGTCGCAAAGGGAACAGCGCATCCACCGAGGAAAAGGAACTACGGGCACGCCTACTGCAGGGGCTGCAGGGTCACGTTCCATACTTTCCAGTTTGATTGGTGGCAAATAAAGCTTACTCATCTGCGCGCCAAGGCGCTTTTGAATGGCTGCTACAAGACGGTCTTCATCAACTTCCTTGCAATAGCTTGTATCCCAATCGTCCAGCCCCATGACCAAGGCTGAGATATTTGGCAAATCAACCAACGATCCAATACCAAAGGTGAAAATCAGTTGGCTAGGACGGAGTTCTCCGAGTTCGTTCATATTCTTTCCCTCAATCGGTCCGCAAACCGGTGGACCTCTGGTCTAGCACCAAGTCAACCGTGCCTTCAACATCGCGCAACGAGTTAAGACAAGTAAACATTTCCCAATCCTTGTCGCTAGCATCCTCCAGCAAGCCAACTGTGGCACCACCTTCAGACCGATAACCAAGCTTATGGTCAGTCTGTTTATGCACTCGACTGAGCCATGCGTCACGCCTGCGATCCAGCATATCTTTTATGCGTACAGCAACCTCGGGATCATGGGTGGCATTGGCCCCACGCTTACTCAGCACATCGAAGACTTGTGCCCAGATGGGGTCAGTGTCTGCAACTTCTCCCGCCTTCATGTTGGCGTTCAGGTGGTCATCTGCCAAGCGCATTAGCCCTACCATGACACCAGTCAAGCCTCGGTCCAACGCACGTGCTGAGAAGGGAGTGACAGAAAGCGCTTCAACGTGTTTATAAAAAGTTTCGTGATAGTGCTCAAAGCGCTCATAGTGCGACAGATCGCGCGGTCGAGCCCAGTTGAAAACCGTACTCACAAAGCCAGGCCCATCATTGGAGCGGCCAACACGGCTGGTCGCCTGGATGTATTCAGAGGTGTTTTTGGGCTGGCCAGCGACCAGCATCAAACCCAAACGCTCAATATCAACGCCTACGGAAATCATATTGGTGGCTAGCACGACGTCATAGGGCACTGCTGAAGTCATTGGCGTACCTGCCTTGCGCTCAGCAGCCCTTTGAGCCTCTAGCGTCTTGTCAAAGGTTGCTTCTAGCCGTTCAAGTATCTTTGGGATGTCAATGCCAGATTTACGGGAAGTCAATTCTTCAACCGCACCCATTCGAATCCGTCGCTTGGCCAGACCACGTTGGTCAGCATCGCGAAGACGTGCACGAATATCGTCACCAACTAGTCGCCGAGTTCCCGCTAGCTCACGAATTGAATTGAAGTACCCTGCCAGTGTCATCCATGGATCGGCTAGGCGGTCGTATTTTTCAAAAAGAACCTGAGAGGAAGCCATGTGCGCAACGTAGCTGCGAATCAAAGCAACTGGATAACGACGTCCAAAGGCGCTGATGCCGATGTAGCGTCTGCCGGGAAATTGAGGGCCAGTAGGTCGCTGAATAGCAAAAAAGCTGTCACGAATGCTAGTACCTTGTGGTGGAAACACTTCAAGCTTACGCACAAATAAGTTTTGAACCTGGTCGGGAGCGCGACGAATCGTTGCCGTGGATGCCACAACTTTGGGGCGTACCTTCTTGCCATCGACCACCCATGAACAGAGTTCATCTACTGCTGCTTCATACAAACCCACCATAGAGCCTAGCGGGCCGCTAATCAAGTGCAATTCATCCTGAATAATCAAATCAGGCGGCCTTAGGAATGCGTGTGCTCTATTGATGACGCGGGGCAGACCATTGCGTGACGGATGAGACTGAGCGTCATCAACCTCAGGCGATAGAAAGCCATGTCGATCACATACAGCATTGACCTTACCAAACAACATTTGTGTTTGGCCTTTCCATGGCATCTGCGCAAATTTATCCACTGTCGCTATCAACAGGGACGGGGGACGGCGATAGATTTCTTCATCCACCACCATCACTGGCAGGCCCTCTTTAGGCGCTTGTTTTGCTGTGAATTCGCAGCGGCCCAGACCGTCACCACAGTACGTCACGCATCGACCAATGTCACCAGGCGCTTCATAGACATGGAGGTGTTGTTCCCTTATCGAACTTCCACACCAAGGACAGGATGTAATTTGATGCGGTGTCCCAGATGATGATGGGCGACCACCTACATTGTGTTGGCGCAACGAGTTGGCAGCCGATGCCAGCGTATTCGGGGTGGTCTTGTTACCAACCCATAACCCCAAGCGGAATGGAGTCTCCCCCCATTTCGCAATATCAGCACGACGAATCGTTTCACAAGCGCACATCAACGCCGCAGCACGTTGGAATTGTTGCAAGGTCAACAAACGCAGGGTATAACGCATTAGGACCGCAATGCCATGCTCACCGCTTCGACCTTCAATTACCCCTTGAAGCCGACGCAAAGCAAGGGTGTAAGCGGTCAAGCCCAAATAAGCTTCAGTTTTACCGCCACCGGTAGCAAACCAGAGCAGGTCAGCAACAGCATCGGTTTCATGACTTCGATCGCTATGGTGCAGATCGGTAAGGCTCGGCAGGTTGAGCAACACAAACGCCATCTGGAAAAGACGCCAGCTTCGGTTCTCAGGCTGGTCGAGCGAACTCGTACCTTCTTCAATCGTTAACGCATTCTTGCGAACTTTACGGGCAAAGATGGAGTGAATACGCTGCTGCCACATGGCGCGATTGGCAAAGCGGAAAGCCTCCTCCGCTAGCGAATTTGACTCAATTAGGTTCACCCCCGAATTGATTCGCTCCAATGCCCGGCGACAGCTCTTGACGGATCGTTGTGCCGCTTCTTCATGCCCTTGCAATCGCTCTTTGGGCAATTGCAGCTTGACCTCTTCAACGTTTATCCAGACCCGATAAGCTGTCTCGATATGGCGAAGACTGGCGATCAAACCTTCCTTAGGTAGCTCGCTCAAGACCTTCATGTCCATGGTCAG
>CAMBJI010000207.1 GCA_945867725.1 Bordetella parapertussis | reverse complement strand
GGTGTTCCGCTGGAATTGAGCGACTGGGACACCATCGGCTACAAAATTCCATTGCTGGTCAACTGCATGCCCGCCGGTGAATATCTGGGCGAAGAATTCCATCGTGCCGGCGGCGTTCCCGCTGTCATGTATGAGCTGCTGAACGCGGGCAAGCTGCATCCTGAAGCGATGACGGTGTCAGGACAGACCATCGGCGAATGCTACGTAAACACCCCGTCATCGAATGAAGACGTCATACGACCTTATGACAAGCCGCTGCAACAGGAGGCTGGTTTTGCGGTCTTGTCCGGCAATTTGTTTGATGCGGCTGTGATGAAGACATCAGTGATTTCGGCAGCTTTCCGTAAGCGCTATCTTGAAAAGCCGAATGATCCGGGCGCCTTTGAAGGGCGGGCGATTGTGTTCGAGGGAACCGAGGACTATCACGAGCGCATCAACGATCCATCGCTCAATATTGATGCGGACTCCATTCTTTTCATGCGGGGTGTTGGGCCGGTTGGCTATCCGGGAGCGGCCGAGGTCGTCAATATGCTGCCGCCGGATTCACTCGTCAGACAGGGTATTAATCTTCTGCCTTGCGTCGGCGATGGTCGTCAGTCTGGTACCTCCGGCAGTCCGTCCGTTTTGAATGCATCACCCGAATCCGCAATCGGTGGTGGTCTGGCCTATTTGCAGACGGGCGATCGTGTGCGTTTCGATTTGAATCGCCGCACCGCCAACGCACTGGTGAGCGAAGAAGAATGGGCGGCGCGAAAGGCGGCGTGGAAGCCGCCTGAGCTCGTCAATCAGACGCCATGGCAGGCGCTGCACCGGCAGTTCGTGGGTCAGCTCGACCGGGGCGGCTGTCTCGATTTCGCAGTGGATTACCAGCGGATTTCCACGACCTTTGGCGTGCCACGGGATAATCACTAATCGGTACCAATCGGCACCAATCGACACTGATTTTCACTGATCGTCATTGACAATCAGTGCGATACTTTTCTGCGGCGCGCCGCGCCATTTTGCGGGCCTTGGCCTGTTCAGTCAGAGGCGCCTCGCGCAAATCTTCTTCGCGCCATTTTAGTTGCAGCGCCAGCGACTTGGCGTTCCCGTGCCGCCGCGCCGCGTGCGGACAGATCGCGTATCTGCTTATCCTGCCGTTCGCGCTGTTCTCGTATGGCTTGTAATTTTTCAACTTCTTTTTTTTCGCGCGCGAGCAATTTGTCATCTGATTTCTCGTCTGCACTGCGCGACTTCTGAGGCACGGTCACTGAAAGTTCCTGTCCATCGCAGGGGATATCGGTATACGTAATCACATCATCCTGCTCGCATTTGTATATGGCTGAAGCGGGAGAAGTGAAACAAGATAGGGATAAAAAGATAGACGCCAATACGGCAGTGTTCATTGCAGTCATCAGAACCTCTCGAACGGGAATCCTGCAGGGTGCGTCTAACAGAGTTAGAGCACCTTGCCAGGATTCATCAGGTTAAGCGGATCGAGTGCCCGCTTGATTGCCACCATCATGTTCAGTTCTGTCTCGGACTTGTACCGTTTGATTTCATCGCGCTTCAAGGCGCCCAGCCCGTGCTCTGCCGAAATGGATCCGTCATACGCATGCACTTTGTCATGCACGAGCTGATTGATCGCTGCTTGATGCTGAAGAAAATCGTCGTCATTGTGCCCCAAAGGTGCAGACACGTTGTAATGCAGGTTGCCGTCACCCAGGTGACCAAAGGTCACCATACGACTAGCCGGGAATTTCTGTTGCAATAACGCGTCAGTCTCTTCAATGAAGTCGGCAAGGCGTGAGACCGGCACGGCAATATCGTGCTTGATATTTTTACCTTCAGCCGCCTGCGCCATCGAAATATGCTCGCGCAATTGCCACATTGTCTGCGATTGCGACAGCGAGCTCGCCACCACCGCATCCTGAATCAGTCCGCGCTCCATTGCATCGGCGGCCAACGCTTCGAGCATCGTATTGGCGTGGGATTCCGACTCGGCATCGGAGAGCTCCAGCAACACATACTGCGCATGATGCTCGCGGAAAGGTGAGTGCAACGCAGGGAAATGTTTTTCGACCAGCTGCAGGCAGAACGCTGACATCAGCTCGAACCCAGTCAGAGCAGCATCGCAGCGCTGCTGCGCAAGCGACAACAGCGAGAGCGCATCACGCGGATGACGCAGTGCGAACAGCGCCGTGAGTTTGGCGGCAGGTTGTGCATAAAGTTTCAATACCGCCGCGGTGATGATGCCCAGCGTACCTTCGGCGCCGATGAACAAATCTCTCAGGTCATAGCCAGTGTTGTCCTTGCGCAGTCCGCGCAGACCCTCCCAGATATCCCCCTGGGGTGTGACGACTTCCAGTCCCAGCGTCAATTCACGCATCGTTCCATAGCGCAGCACCGCCGTACCACCGGCATTGGTCGACAGATTGCCGCCTATGGTGCAGCTACCTTCTGAGGCCAGCGAGAGCGGAAAAAGACGATGTGTATCGGCTGCTGTGTCCTGCACATGCTGCAGGAGACAGCCAGCTTCCGCAGTCAGGGTGTTGTTGATGGCGTCGATACCGCGTATGCGATTCAGGCGTGCGAGCGACAAGACAATCGCGCTGCCACTCCCGTCGGGCACACTGCCCAGTACCAGTCCCGTGTTACCGCCTTGAGGCACGATGGGAACCTGATTTGCGACACACAGCTTCACAATGGCCGCGACTTCATTGGTGTTACCCGGCCGGATGACCGCGCGCGCAAGACCTGTGAAACGACCGCGCCAGTCAGTCAGATACCGCGCCATATCGTCACCGATCAGTACATTCGCGGGGCCGACGACGTTAATGCATTGCGTGATGAAATCAGGATTCATCGCTCGTTGCAGGCTTTTGACTAGCGGCTTTTTGTATTACCTCGTTGGCTAATTGTTTGGCAGCGCGCTTGTAGGGTCTGAGAAAGAAAATCGCACAAAAGAAAAATACGGTCGAGAAAAGTATTTCTAGCGACGCAAGCAGCTGCGACATGCCGCGCTCGCTCCACGCGCGTACGACACCTTCGGTGAAATACAGCAAGATCATCATCGAAGCCCACTGCATAGTGTAGATGTTGCGGCGTATCGTTCCCGACAATGGCAGTAGCAGCGGCAGTGCCTTGATGATCATCCAAGAGCCACCGGGGCGCAGTGGCGCTAGCACCAGTTCCCACAAGATGCACAGCACCAGCAGTCCAAGCAAGCTGGTGACAGCGAGCCGGTGCAGCAGATCGGAAGGATCAGGTTTTGTCATGATTGAAGTTTCTTTGCGGTTGCTGCGAGTCGCTTACCGAGCGCAATGGCGAGCGCGCGGGTATCGTCGCTGATGTTTTTGTCGCCAGAGATGCCAGACCAGTGGGTCGCACCGTAAGGCGATCCACCACTTGCGGTCGTCATCAGTGACGGTTCGCTGTAAGGCAGGCCAAGCATAAGCATGCCGTGGTGAAGCAAAGGCAGCATCATTGAAAGCAAGGTTGATTCTTGTCCACCGTGCAGACTGCCCGTAGACGTGAATACGCACGCAGGCTTACCTGCGAGTGCGCCAGATAACCACTGAGCGCTGCTGCCATCGATAAAATATTTGAGAGGGGCAGCCATGTTGCCAAAGCGCGTAGGTGATCCGAGTGCCAGGCCGGCGCAGTTTTCCAGATCAGCCAGCTCGACATAAGGTGCGCCGGAGCTTGGCACAGCAGGCTCAGTGGCTTCGCTCACCGCGGATATTGCCGGTACCGTGCGCAGCACCGCTTCACAGCCCGGAACGCTCTCAATACCTTGTGCGATCAGCTCCGCCAGCTTGCGTGTGGCGCCATGTCGCGAGTAATAAAGGACCAGAATGGGTAGGGTAGGCGTGTTCATGCTTGGTATTATAGGGCGCTTTAGTTTCTTCTTTTTCGCATGCATCTATCCTCTTCATCAGGCGTTTATCGCTGGTCACGCGTGCAAGTACGCGATTTGCTGCGATTCGTCCTGCGCCGTCTCCGGGAGGAGCGGCTGCCTGAGGTGGCTGGCAGCCTCACTTTTAGTACCGTGTTGGCTGTGGTGCCGGTGCTGACAATTGCCTTTGCGATCTTCACTACCTTCCCGCTGTTTACGACATTCCGCGAGTCGCTCGAGACTTACTTTGTGCAGACTCTCATGCCCAAGGGTATCGCCAACACCATCCTTGATTACCTGAGTCAGTTTTCTGCGAAAGCTAGTCGCCTCTCAGCGATGGGTGCGATCTTTCTGATTGTGACGGCTGTCTTCATGTTTGGCACGGTCGACAGAACGCTCAATCGTATCTGGCGAGTACGTACGGCTCGACCTTTCGCGCAGCGCATGATCGTGTACTGGGCCGTCATGACACTGGCGCCTTTGCTGATTGGTGCCTCCATGTCATTTGCCGGGGAAATCTTGCCGCTCACTCGAGGGTTATCGCGCGGGTTGCCTGTGCTGCGTACCGTCATTACCTTGTTGGTATCAATGAGTTTATCGACCTTGGCTTTTTCATTGCTCTATCTGGGCGTGCCGAATCGCAGAGTTGAATGGCGCGATGCGGTCATTGGCGGTCTGGTTGCTGCAGTGGCG
>CAMBJI010000206.1 GCA_945867725.1 Bordetella parapertussis | reverse complement strand
CTGGATTGGCCATTTGGATCAAGCTCAGTCATATCTTTCTGTTGGCTTCTATTCAAGATTTTTCAATCGCGATGAACTCATGGCAGCTGGCAATAGCGGTTTTTTCGCTTACCAAAAAAAATCTGTTTGACCGTGAAGGTTATATGAAGATAAATAAAATCCCTACGGATTTACTGGCCAATAAACCAAGGTGCTATTGATGGAAATCAACTCTTATGACTTACGGTAAGATGAAAAATTACTTCGCTGAAATATTTTTCCTTGTCCTCGAGTGCCTTCGATGCTTTTCTGCTTGTGGTGGCGGGATTCCTGAATCAAATTGATCATCAATAAACGACAACGCGGATGCCTGAAATTCCCTTGAAAAATGCGCTGATCATGGGCGCCAGTAGCGGCATTGGTTATGCACTGGCTGAGCGTCTTGCTGTAGATCCCGGCATGGAGGCACTGGTGCTCTGTTCGCGTAGCGCCGGATCCAACGTGTCGCTGTTGTCTCTGCAGGCCCAGCTCGTTGCGGCAGGAAAAAAATGCTTGCTGCTTGATGTCGACATCACAGACGAAGCGAGCCTGATCGACATGACAAACCAGCTGAGGAAAGACGTACAAGCTATTGATTTAATTGTAAATACTGTTGGATTATTGCACTCCAAGGATGTCTCGCCTGAGAAAGCACTAGAACATATCTCCCTGACCTCGATGCAGCAGGTTTTTGCTGTCAACGCCTACGGGCCGATCCTGCTGGCGCAAGCCTTGATGCCTTGGCTGAAGGCTCGCCGCCCTGTCGTGTTCGCGTCACTCTCCGCGCGTGTAGGGTCGATTAGCGATAACCGTCTTGGCGGTTGGTACAGTTACCGGGCATCGAAGGCAGCCCAGAACCAATTCCTAAAAACACTGGCCATCGAACTCGCCCGCCGCAATCCCGAAGCCATCGTGCTGGCGCTGCATCCCGGCACGACCGATACCGGTTTGTCTCGTCCCTTCCAGGCAAACGTAACTCAGGAAAAGCTGTTTACACCCGCCTTCGTGGCCGAGCATTTACTGCAACAAATTACGCAGGCAACTGCCGAAGACTCGGGCAGTTTCATTGCGTGGGATGGGCAGCGCATTGCGTGGTGATGCGATCGGACAACTTAGAGAGTCGTATTACCCGAGGAGGCGTCGGGGTAAAAAGCGTCCGACCTTGTCTGCATAGGCCGCATAGTCGGTAAAGTAGGAGCGCAAGTAGACTTCTTCGAGTGCTGCTTTGCGATCCAGCACCAAAATCAATAATCCCCATAAAAACAAGGCCGCAGCGCTGGCATAAAGCACCAAGGCACACAAGCCTAACCACAGCACAGCGACATACATCGGATGCCGAACCAGTGCATAAGGTCCGTCAATAATTAGCGCTGCACCAGATTTCAGTTCAGGGCGAATATTAAAGTTTCCAATTCGATTATGCTGAAGTATCCAGATACCGAAAACCAGCGCTGGGATTGTCATCAGAAATGCCGGCAACAGGAAAACGGGCTCAGTCCAAGGCCAGACCAGCAGCATGATCAACATGAATTGTGCAGTAACCAAAAAGCGGCCGTACATCATTCGCTCCTAGCGCAGTAAGCGGCGTTGCTCATCGTTGAGCAAACACCATTCGCCCAAAGCAAGCGGCAGGGATGACAGCGTAAGCTCGCCAATCGCAATTCGTTCGAGCGCAGAACAATGATTGTCCGCCGCCGCCAGCATGCGCTTGACCTGATGGTATTTACCCTGTTCCAGAATAATTTCCAACTGAAACTCGGCAACCTGTCTGCACATCGTAGCCGCCAATGGTGCAGGCTCATCATGCAGCTTGACGCCAGAGAGCAACTTGTCAATCAGGATTGCGGTGACGGGTTCGTGGGTCGTTGCCAGATAGGTCTTGGGAATATGCCGTTTCGGCGATGACATCGCGTGATTGAATGCACCATCGTCAGTCAGCAGCAGCAGGCCTGTGGTGTCGTGATCTAGCCGGCCTATCGCCTGCACATCACGCCAGCCGAATTGTTCGGGCAATAGCGACATAACACCCGGATGATGACTGGGCTTGCGAGAGCATTCGATGTTGCCGGGTTTGTTGAGCGCGATATAGACATGCGCATGAAAAGACCAGACTTCATCGAACAAGGTGAATTGCAGATCGTCGGTATCGAACGACGCGCGAGGGTCGCGAACAATCTCGCCACCGATCTGCACCTCGCCTTCTTCGATCAATTGCCGGCACCACTTGCGGGTACCAACGCCTTGCGATTGCAGAATACGATCAAGACTGAGTTTTGCCATGGCTGCACTTTACCAGACGCAGCCAACTCAGCTTCTTGCGGCTCAGTGGTAGCGATCCCCTGTGTTAGCCGGACTACGTTTGTTCGTTTCCCCCTCGTTGCCACCACCCCCGTAAGGTGCTTCTTTGCTGCTGTCGCCCGAACTTTCGGGCAAAGGCTGGGACTCATTTTGCGGTTCACTGCTTTCCTGTGTTCCGCCGGATTCACCCTCGCCACGCTCCTCTCCTAGCGTTCGGGATTCTGCAGGTGTGATGCCTGACTCCGTCTTTTCCGAGGCTTCCTTACCACTGTCCCCTGATCCCTCCAGACGTCGACCTGAAATGGCTTCTGCCTTGCGTTGGACCTCCGAAGCGCGATCAGGATCATTGCTCTCGCGCACACCGTCGGACGGCGAGCGCTGCGCGTAGGCAGTACCCGACAGAACCATCAGCATTGCGAATAAAGGGGTAATTGATGATGCGATGCTACGTTTCATACTGACCTCCATGCAGAGTATTCATGGCAAATCAGACTAGGTAGCGGTGCAGTAGTTCTTTTAGTCGTGAGAAGGTGACTATATTTTGCTCTCGCGCATAGCCGCCTCAAGAAAATTCGCAAGCGTCGTATGTCCCTGAGCACGCGCAAAGTCAACTGCCGTTAGACCCAGTTCATTTTTTGTTTGCAGGTCGGCACCCTGCGAGAGCAGATATTCGGCGACATCCCGATGACCACCGCGTGCAGACATCATCAGAGGCGTGGTCTTGTTGGGCGATTCCGCATCAATATAGGCGTCATGATCCAGCAAGAGGCGCACAGTCGGGAGGCTTCCTGCAGCAGCAGCGTAGTGCAGCGCTGTCCAGCCAGGATGGTTGATCTCGGCACCTTTCTCGATCAGTGCCTGGGCTGTTGGTAGATCTTTTTTGAAAGCCGCCAGCATCAGCGATGTATCGCCATTACGCGAACGTGCATCTAGATTCACACCGGGCGTAGAAAGAAGCAGCAGGGTCACTTTGGCTGAACCCTGACGAACCGCAATGAGCAATGCCGTATCAAGTCGTTCAGGCTCGATGGTATTGGGGTCGAAGCCGCGTGCCAGCAAGTCATTGCAAAGCTTTACGTTGTCCATGCGAGCGGCTTCAAACCAGGCGGTATATGAATCTGGTTTAGCTTCCAGAGGCTCGAACCAGCGCTGCAACCCCGGAAACAATCCGGCCACTAGCAACCGGCGGCGAAAGGGACTTTGTAAATCGTCCATTTATTGCACGCGAAACAGTGTCCGGAAATTTTGCGACGTGACCTCCGCCAGCGTTTGCAATGACACGCCCTTGAGGTCGGCTAGAAATTCGGCAACATGCCGCACGAAGCCCGGCTCGTTAGCCTTGCCACGCATGGGCACGGGCGCCAGATACGGCGAGTCAGTCTCGATCAGCATGCGCTCCAGCGGCACTTCGCGAGCGACGGCCTGTAAATCTTTCGCATTTTTGAAGGTCACGATGCCAGAGAAAGAAATATAAAAACCCATCTCCATCGACGCAGCGGCCACTGCCTGGGATTCGGTAAAGCAGTGCATCACACCGGCCACACCACCATCGGACGTGCCGGCTTTTTCTTCGCGCATGATCCGCAGTGTGTCTTCGGAGGCAGATCGTGTATGGATGATCAGTGGCTTGCCACTAGCTCTGGATGCACGGATGTGGGTCCGAAATCGCTGCCGCTGCCACTCAAGATCACCGCTCAAGCGGTAGTAGTCAAGGCCAGTTTCGCCGATGGCGACAATGCGCGGATGTTCAGCCAGCTGCACCAGTTGTTCCATGCTGGGCTCGGGCGTATCTTCATAATCAGGATGCACACCCACTGATGCATAGATATTTGGATGCGTCTCAGCCAGAGACAGCACTTGAGGAAAATCGGGCAGGGTCACCGACACGCAAAGCGCATGGGTCACCTGATTTTCTTTCATTTTTTCCAGAATCGCGGGCAGTCGCTCGGACAATTCAGGGAAGTTGATATGGCAGTGGGAATCGATAAACATGGTGCGCCGGTCGCCTGCAGTAAATGCTTGTCTTGCAAGACCTTGGCGAGAGCCGCATCGCTGCGCAGGCGTGACAAGAAAGCCGCTGAAACGACGCTATTGTACGCCCGCTACATGGTGTGCGTCGGTCGCGAGGATCCGAGTGCCGTACCCAAAATCTCCTCAATGCGCTGACGAACCCGCCGACCCGCATCATCGGCAGGAAACTGTAGCCCTATGCCCTGCGTGTGATTATTCGCCGCACCTGAAGGTGTGATCCAGGCGACCT
>CAMBJI010000205.1 GCA_945867725.1 Bordetella parapertussis | reverse complement strand
CCCCGTCGCGACATCGGTGAATATGCCGTCTCCTGGTGTGCGGCTCTGTAATTGGTCTTTCAGCGGTAAAGTGTCCGCATCATAGGGATTGGTGTTGCTGGATGGTTTTTGCGGAGCGATGTTATAGAGTGGCTTGCCATACTCAAAGCCATGGTATTGCGTGGCTTTCAGCGCCGCTAACTCGCTTTCGGGAACGGTCACCACTTTCCACGGCTCCGCCAGGGTTGAACTGATCACCTTGGGTGTAGCGGCGATGACCTTCGGGTCGACCACCATCGCTTTCTTTTTCATTTCTTGATATTCCACGAAAGCCTTCACGAGTGGATCCGTGTAATGGGCCGTGCGAGGAACCATTCGAGGTGCTTGGCGGCCGTGATCGACCGAGCCTTTTAAGGCATTACGATGAAAGTTCGTTGAGGATCTGGGCACTCTACCTTTAAGAAGTAAGTTCATGATGGGTCCTTTTTGTAAACTGTCTCTGATAAAAGTTGTCTGACAACCGCTGACAACCGCCGACACCGGAAGACGTGGGCTATCGGTATCGTTTCCTTTTTTGCAATTGCCGTGCCATACACGCCGGGTGGGGTAAGTATTTTCTGATGGCGATTTTCAGCATGAAGCGTGGCGTGTCGTCAACAGAACGTCAGCAGCTCGCACCAATAAGTAGTTCTTTTATCGAGCAAAGAAGTGCATACACTGATTTGGGTAAATTGATGGGTGCGGATCGCCGATTAACGGTTCAGATTGTTTTGAAACGAGTTTGAGGCTACCCTATAGCGGCTTTTTTTATAAAGTGTTTCCCTGAAGAACATAGGCATCGACCTGCCCAGCACTAATCTGTGGGCTGCAAGGTTTGCCTGGAAGTGGAGTCCAATGCGTGTCGCTGTGATTGGTGGTGGTGTCATCGGTGTCTGCACCGCCTACTACCTGGCTGAGGCCGGGCATGAAGTGTCTGTTGTTGAACGCTATGGCAATGTTGCCCAGGAAGCCAGTTTCGGGAATTTGGATCTCATGGGACCGTCCGCCGTCCGTCCTTGGGCGACCCCGGGGACCATCGGTCGGGTTTTCTCCATGCTATTTCGTCCGGAATCTCCGACGTCATTCAGTGCCCGTTTCGAGCCCGCCATGTGGCGATGGCTGCGCCGCTCAATGTCCGAATGCGCATTACCCCGTTACAAACAAAATCAGCAACGCCTGCTGCGCCTTGCCGGTTACAGTCAGGAGCTGATGCAGCATCTGGCGCAGACGCGTGAGCTGGATTTCCAGCAACGCAGTGGCGCTTTGATGATGTTCCGTACATCCCGCGAGCTTGAGTTGGCCCAGCCCATGATGGAGCTGTTGGGGGAGATCGGCGGTCGCCATGAACTGCTCGATATTGAAGCAGCCCGACAACTGGAACCGGCCCTGTCGACCGAAACGGCATTTCATTCAGCCTTGTACATCCCCGATGATTGGTCGGGCAATTGCCCACTGTTCGTGCGACAAATCAAATCTCTTGCACAGGACAAGGGCGTGGAGTTTCACTTCAATACCGAGGTACAAACCATACGACCAGAAATAGGCGGGGTGAGCTTTCAGGTCGAGGGCCGCAGTATCGATACTGATGCGGTGGTCGTTGCAGCGGGTAGCGACAGTGTTCGCCTGCTCAAAGCGATCGGTATCAGCCTGCCCCTCTACCCGGTCAAGGTTTATTCAGCATCAACGCCGATTCAGGAGTACGAGCTCGCACCACAGCTCTCTGTTTTTGATGATACTTATCGGGTCGGTCTTACGCGGCTGGGCAAGCGAATTCGCATCGCCGGTTGTGCTGAACTGGGATCGTCGAGTTTCGATCTGAATCAGAAAGCTGTGAACACCCTAGTCAAAGTCGGTGATGACTGGTTTCCGAATGCCGCAAATTACCGCACCGCGAGTTTTTGGTGTGGACCGGCAGCGATGCTGCCTGAAGGCGTACCACTGCTAGGTGCCACGCGCTATCCGAATGTCTTCATCAACACGGGACATGGCGCGGGCGCTTGGGCATTGGCGGCGGGTAGCGGTAAGCTCATGGCTGACCTCATCTCGCAAAAGCGCACTGAAATTGATATGGATGGCCTCACACTGACACGATATGGCGATCGGATGCGCTGATCAGCGCGACTCCTTGAATCTCTACAGCGTCGCGCAAATTCGAGCGATCGAAGCAGCTGCGCTTTCTTCGGTCGGACCCGGCATCCTGATGCAACGCGCAGGCGCGGCCGTTGCACGCCATGCCCTGACACTTCTGCCTGAAATCAACAAAGACCTACACGTGCTGGTCGCCGCAGGCCCTGGCAACAATGGCGGCGATGCACTCGAAGCAGCGGCCATCCTCGCTCAACAGGGAATCACGGTCACCATTATTCATCTCGCGGACGACACCAACCTACCCGCCGATGTTCGCATGGCACTCACGCGCGCGCAGCAAAGCAGCGCCGTATTCGTTGAGTCGCTACCTGACATGTCATGGTCACTGGCGATCGATGGCCTTTTCGGAATTGGTCTGACGCGTCCGCTTGAAGGCCGCTACCGAGATCTGGTCACACAGCTCAATCAGTTGAGTTGCCCCGTGCTGGCCATTGATGTGCCCAGCGGACTCGATGCAGATACCGGCGACATCGTTGGCATCGTTGGTACCGATGGTCTGACCGTGCGCGCCGATGAGACGCTCACCTTCATTGCCAACAAACCCGGACTGCATACCTTGCATGGTCGCGATAGCGCCGGTCATGTCGTTGTGGATGATCTTGGCATTGAACCAAATCTTTTTCCGAAGCCAATAGCCCGCCTGAGTACGCCGCTCGCTTTTGCTGATGAAGTTCGCCCGCGAGTGCATGCATCGCACAAAGGCAGTTATGGGGATCTGCAGGTGATCGGTGGTGCTGAGGGCATGAGTGGCGCGGTGATACTCGCGGCACGAGTGGCATTGATGTCGGGCGCGGGACGTGTATTCGCAGGTTTCGCGGGGCCGGTGCCGGCCTATGACAGCCTGCATCCCGAGTTGATGTGTCGACACGCGGATGACTTACGCACAGATCATGGTGCCGTCGTCATCGGACCGGGTCTTGGTATGTCGAGGCACGCACATGATCTTCTGGGCCGCGCTCTGTCTTGCGCGCCTGCTTTGGTGATTGATGCTGACGGTCTTAACCTGATCGCAGCGGAACCAGGATTGCAATCTCGTCTTGCGCAACGTAGAGCACCTACCTTACTCACGCCCCATCCGCTGGAGGCAGCGCGACTGCTGGGCACCGATGTCCGCGCCGTGCAATCAGATCGATTGAGTTCAGCGAGCGCACTGGCGCAGTGCTATCACGCCACCGTCATACTCAAAGGCAGTGGCAGCATCATTGCTCACCTCGGCGACATCCCTGTCATCAACACCACGGGTAATCCAGCACTGGCGACCGCCGGCAGCGGCGATGTGCTGGCCGGGCTCTGCGGCGCGCTGCTTGCGCAGGGTTGGTCTGTGCGAGCGTGTGCGCTGGCTGCAACTTGGTTACATGGCAGCGCGGCGGATCAGATGGTCGCCGACGGCACAGGGCCGACGGGCGCCACGGCGAGTGAACTGATGCCGTGGATAAGAAAAGCTTTGAATAAATTCGTTAACGAGACCCGAGCAATGCCGCGCTGAAGTGTCTGAGCTACTGAGCTACTGGCGCCTATCGTCAACCAGCCGCCCGGCAGCGATCGTTAGCTGGCGCGCACAACGCGCCGCCATCGCAAGATCATGGGTCACCAGTACCAGGGTCGAATGCTGCTCGCGGTTGAGTTCAAACATCAATTCAATGATGGCTTCACCGGTCGCCGCATCAAGACTACCCGTTGGCTCATCGGCCAGTAGCAGCGGCGGACGAGTCACAAAAGCACGCGCAAGGGCCACGCGCTGCTGCTCACCACCGGACAGATACTTCGGATAATGCTGCAAGCGCTGATGCAAGCCCACCCGACCGAGCATTGCCTCCGCCTTGGCGGTCGCATCAGCATCACCCCGTAGTTCCAGCGGCAGCATGACGTTCTCAATTGCCGTCAGATGCGAGAGCAACTGAAATGATTGAAATACGAAACCCAAATGGGCGCGTCGCATCCCAGCTCTGCCGTCTTCATCCAGAGAGAAAATATCAATGCCCCCGATACGGACGCTGCCCGACGTCGGCGTATCCAGACCGGCAAGTAATCCCAGCAGGGTTGACTTGCCAGAACCGGATGCACCCACCAGTGCTAACGTGTCGCTGGCCTGAACGGTAAAATGAATGTCGTCAAGGATCGTCAGCTCACCACTGGCGTCAGACACTTTTTTGGTCAGTGCGCTTGCTTCGATAGCGGGAATTCTCTGGGGGTTTTCAGGCATGCAAGGTCAGTTGAATCTCTATTTGAAATCATTAGAATCGTACGGAACGGTGCGACTTCTGCAATGGCTGATCGTGATGATGGTGCTGTTCATCAGCGGCCATATAGCGCCGGCGTATTCTGCATCAAAAACTCTGCTCGTGCTCGGCGACAGCCTCTCCGCCGAGTATGGCCTGCCGCGCGATAGTGGATGGGTTTATCTTTTGCAGCAACAACTGCGCAAGGAGAAATACGACCTGACGCTCGTCAACGCC
>CAMBJI010000204.1 GCA_945867725.1 Bordetella parapertussis | reverse complement strand
AGTCATTTTTTCCAGCGTTCAGCAATTCAAAATGCAGACTTTAAAAAACGTGGCTTGTCTAAGCAGTAAGGCTCGGTCAGACTATTAATGGCGGTGCCATAAGCAAAACAAAGGTAAATAACGGCAATGCGTAACCCATTGCGTGCCGGAGACCCCTCAGATAAACCGCCTTCTTCGTTGGAGACTACACATGAAGACGCATCAGATTCCTCGCTTTTTATTAGGCGCAATTGCCTCCCTGGCTTTGTCGACGTCGTTTGCTCAGAACAAGCCCACTGAACTGAAGGTCGGCATCACGACCTTCCTGTCCGGTCCCGCGTCGGTCTTTGGGGTTCCCGGCAAGGCAGCAGCAGAACTCTATATTGAGCAGATAAACGCAGCGGGTGGAATCGATGGTGTAAAGATCGTCCCGACGTTTATTGACGAAGGCATTGGCCCGGACAAACTACTTTCCGAATATCGACGTGTCGTGCAAGAGGGTGGCACGCGCGTGATGCTGTCAGCCATTTCCAGCGGCAACTGCAATACGCTCGCGCCGGTGGCTGAAGATCTGAAGGTACTCAATATCATGTGGGATTGCGGTACCGAAAAGGTGCTGGAAGACCGCCGCTATCGCTACGTAACACGCACGCAAGCCAACGCGACGACCGAAATGGTGGCGTCGGTGCTGTATCTGCTGCGTGTGAAACCCGACATTAAATCAATTGCCGTGGTCAATCAGGACTACGCGTGGGGTCGTGATTCCTGGGAGCTGTTCCGTAACACGCTGCTGGCGCTCAAGCCCGACGTGAAAATTGTGGCCGAGCTGTTCCCGAAATTTGGCGCAACGGATTATTCAACCGAGATCAGCCGTCTGCAGGCGCTGCGTCCCGAAGTGATTCTCTCAACTGCCTGGGGTGGCGATCTGGATACCCTGATTCGGCAATCTGCGCAGCGCGGTTTGTTCAAGAGCTCGCAATTCATTTTGCCGCTGGCAGAAAGCTCGCTTGAGCGCGTGGGTAATTCGCTGCCTGATGGCGTGATTGTTGGCGCGCGTGGCGATCACTATTTTCTGCATCCGCAGCATCCAGGCAATCCCAAGCTGAGAGGCTTCATTAAAAAGTATCGCGAGAAAACCGGTTCGTATCCTATTTACGCCGTGTATCACATGGTGCAGGCATTGGATGCGCTGGTAGCCGGCTATCAAAAAGCAATCAAGGCCAACAAGGGCAAGTGGCCCACGACCGAGCAGGTCACCGATGGCATGCGGGGGTTGGAATTCCGCGGTTTGACCAATACCGTCAAGATTCGGGAAGATGGTCAGGGTCTCGAGGATCAGTTGCTGGGCATTACGCGTAAAACAGCCGCTTATGATTTTCAGACGTTGGAGAAAATCGTGTTTTATCCAGCGGAGCTGATTACAACACCGGTCGGCAAAAAATCGCCTGAGTGGGTCAAAACGCTCAAGCCGGAACTGATCAATCATCCGGACTTCAAGCAGTATTGATTTGATAAGCGCATCACGCCGATGCGCAAATTATAAAGAAAGCAATCAATGCCGCAGGAGCTTTACATACTGGCGATTTTGGACGGCCTCTCCTATGCGGCCGTGCTGTTTCTCGTCGCGCTTGGAATGACGCTGGTCTTCGGCGTCATGAACATCATCAATATGGCGCACGGCAGTTTCTACGCGCTCGGCGGCTACATGGCCGCCAGTTTGGGCTTGCTGGCGACATCGCTGGGCGCTTCACCTGCCTGGTCACTGTTGATCTTGCCATTAGCAGCAATCATTATCGGTACGGTGTTTGGTGCGCTGATGGAAACGACGCTGATGCGACGTATTTACACCAAAGATCCCATTTTGCAGCTGCTGGTCACCTTCTCTGCGTTCATGATTTTTGAAGATCTGCAACGTCTGGTCTGGGGCACGCAACCGTATTTTGTGTCTGATATTGTGAATTACTTGGGTACTGCCGAGGTGCTCGGCATTACCTACACACGCTATCAACTTTTCTTGCTGCCGGGCGTGGCGCTGGCGGTATTCATTGCCTTGCGCAGCTTTCTTAAATACAGCAGCGTGGGGCGGCAGATCGTCGCTGTTTCGCATCATCGCGAAGTGTCCACGGCGCTCGGCATTAATGTGAAGCGAGTTTCCCTGCTGACCTTTGTGGTTGGCTCCATCCTCGGCGCTCTCGCTGGTGCGCTGGCATCTCCCACAGTGTCGTGGGTGCCTGGCATCGGCGGCGAGATGATTGTGCTGTCTTTTGCGGTAGTGGCCACGGCTGGGCTAGGACAGATTGAAGGCGCGCTGGTGGCCGCTGTGTTGATTGGTTTGGCGCGATCGTTTGCTGTGTACTTGCTGCCCGAGATTGAAGTGCTGATGCCTTTCTTGATCATGGTGCTGGTCTTGCTGTTCCGTCCACAGGGTCTGTTCTCTGTCGCTACTGCGAGGCGGGTCTGATGTCGCGCGCAAAGATAGCCGTCATTGTTCTCGCACTGGCAGCTCTGCTGCTGCCCATAGCGCTGCCATGGATCAAGACGCCGCTAATCATGGCGACGGCGTTTGGTATTGCGGCGCTTGGCATTTCTATCCTGATTATTTCAGGGCAGATCTCGTTTGGTCATGCGCTGTATGTTTGTGCGGGTGGATATGTTGCCGCGTTTGCAGTTCGTGAGTGGGCATTTCTCGATAGTGCGGTGCTGCTGTGCATAGGCGCGCTGACGGGCGCGGTGCTGGGCGTCATCATCGGCTCTTTCGTTGTGCGCTATCGCGGCATTTTCTTTGGCATGCTCAATCTTGCGTTGTCGATGGTGTTGTTCGCGGTGCTCGGCAAATTCTTTACGTACACCGGTGGTACCGATGGTTTGCGTCTGGAGCGCACACCCTTTTTTGGTATTGCAATGGCGCGCGATCAGTTTGAAACGGTATTGCTGGTGACCTGCGTGGTGCTCGCACTGATACTCGGCTGGCTGGTACAACGCTATTTGCGCTCGGTGGCGGGTCAGGCGCTGGCAGCGGTGAAGACAAATGAAACGCGTCTTGAGTATGTGGGCATTTCTGCGTATCAGGCGATGTGGATCGGCTACATCATCTCGGCGACCTTGAGCGGATTATCGGGTGCGATGTTCGCGATTGCACAAGGACTGGTCACGCCTGAAATGGGTTACTGGGTACGCTCGGGTGAGATCGTGTTTGTGACGATTCTTGGTGGCGTGGGTCATCCGGTGGGTGCGTTTATTGGCGCTGGTATTTTTGAATTCGTAAAGCTATTTGCTGCGGCCTACCTGACGGGTGCTTGGCAGATGGTGCTGGGTATTGTTTTGATCGCGATGGTTTTTCTCGCGCCGCGCGGTATTTGCGCGATGCTTGAGACGAACAAATCAGAAGGAAAGGACCGCTCATGAGCGCGCCACTCCTGCAAACTCGCGACCTGCAACTGGCCTTCGGTGCGGTGGTGGTGGCGGATCATATTGATTTCACGCTGGAAGAGGGCGAGCGCCTGGCCGTGATTGGTCAGAACGGCGCGGGCAAGACGACCTTCATTAATATTTGCACGGGTCTTATACGGCCGCAGGCTGGACAGGTTTTTTTCGAAGGTCGTGAAGTCACTCAGTTGTCGCCGCGCCAGATTGCATTGCGCGGCATGGTGCGCTCTTTCCAGTTGCCGCAATTGTTTGTCGAGCATACGGTGCGCGATTGCATACGGATTGCAGCGGCAGGGAAAAAAGGTGGGCTGGGTATCTGGACCGCGCTGGCGGATGCAGTGCCGGCTTCGGAGATCGATCACGTGCTCGAGATGGTAGGCCTTTCTGCGCGCGCGGATGAACTGTCTGGGGCGCTGCCCGAAGGCCAGCGCAAGCTGCTTGATATTGCGATGGCGCTAGTGATGCGGCCTCGTTTACTGATTCTGGATGAGCCTACTTCAGGTGTTTCCAGCGACGAAAAACATGCGCTGATGGGCACGATCATGGCGGCGCTGGATGACCAGAAAATCACGGCGATCTTTGTTGAGCATGATGTAGACATCGTGTCGCAATATGCGACCCGGGTCGCTGCCTGGATTGCCGGCCGTGTCGCAGCGGATGGCACGCCTGAGCAAGTGTTGGCGGATCCGGAAATTCGCAAGAACGTAGTCGGGGAATGAGATGCTGAAGATCGATCATGTCAGCGCAAGCATCGCAGGTAATACCGTATTGCGGGGTGTCTCGACTGAGTTCAGTGCAGGCCAATTGGTTGCGGTTGTGGGTCGTAATGGCGCCGGCAAGACTACATTGCTGCGCGCAATCATGGGTTTGTTGCCTCTGTCGGCGGGAACGATCGCGATGAATGGCGACGATCTGTCACGCGTACCGGCGCATCGTCGTACTAGCTTGGGTATTGGTTATGCGCCAGAAGACCGGGTGATGTACCCGACCTTCAGCGTCGAAGAGAATTTACGTTTGCCGTGTGACGTGCTCGGTCTTGGTGTCGCCGAAATTGATCAGCGTCTTGCGCGCGTGCTTGAGGTTGTGCCGCAACTGCGCGAGATGTTGCCGCGTTCTGGTTCAGCGCTCTCGGGTGGTCAGGGCAAGATGGCGGCACTGGGTCGCGCGCTGATGGTGGGTACACGTCTGGTGTTGCTGGATGAACCCTTTCAGGGATTGGCGCCTGTGCTGGCGAATCAATAT
>CAMBJI010000203.1 GCA_945867725.1 Bordetella parapertussis | reverse complement strand
GTCCCAGGGATTTTTGACGGCGCCGAAAAAAGAATTTTCATTCGATGAACCCATAGCGAATTCATCACAATTCAATTTACCTAGGTTAACCATGCCTGCCATGCGGAACTGTTTCACCACGGTTGCATCAAATGGGCTGTTATAGCGAGAAAGCATTTTCGAGCCAGCGGTCGACGTCCAGCCTTCGGTCACGAAAATATCTTTGTGTGCAATGGGCAAGCCAGTCAGTGCGGTGGCGGTGCCGCTGGCGATGCTCGCGTCTGCCACCTTTGCTTGTGCCAGCGTCAGATCAGGATCAACGCTGATGAAAGCATTCAAATCGCTGGCGGCGATGCGGGTTAAATAGTCGCTGGCGAGCTCGGTTGCTGAGATCGAGCCGCTCTGGAGCTGCGTGGACAGGGCTTTAAGTGTCTGATTAGGCATGAGTCGGTGGTGCGCTGTATTCGGGGAGGCGGTAGTAAAAAGGGGTGAAAAGTAGTCTTATTCGATGACTTTCGGCACCAGATACAGTCCATCTTGGGTCATGGGCGCTGGTTTTTGGTAGGCCTCGCGCTGATTGGTCTCGCTGACTTCGTCATTGCGCAGGCGCAGGGCAAGGTCGTTCTGCCAAGCTGCAATTGGGTGAGATAGCGGTTCGACCCCAGTGGTATCGATGGACTTCATTTGCTCGACCAGCGCGAAGATGCTGTTGAGTTTGTCGAGCGCATCGGCGGATTGCTGATTGTCGAGATCAAGCTGCGCCAGTTTGGATAGGCGCGCAATATCGGTGAGGGACAAGGACATGGGGAGGGCACCGGGCGGCGCATCAAGGGCAACGATTTTAAAAATGGCAAACAATGCAAGCTATGCGTTTTCGCCGGAGAAAGCGGCAGAATAGCGAATTTTTCGCGTTTCTAACGGCCAATTCAACAGGGATTATAAGGTAGAATGTCAGGTTAATGGACGCAAGCGCTGCACTGAGTGCGGCGCACAATTTTGGCCCATTTCCGCAATTTTTTCGCTCGGACGTATCCCGTTCGGGCGCTTAAGGACAGGATTTCATGTTTGCATTCCTTCGTAGTTATTTTTCAAACGATCTGGCGATTGACCTTGGTACCGCCAATACGCTGATTTACGTTCGTGGTCTGGGTATCGTGCTCGATGAGCCGTCTGTCGTCGCGATCCGCCAGCAAGGTGGGCCGAACGCCAAGAAAAACATTCAGGCCGTCGGTAAGGAAGCAAAACAGATGTTGGGCAAAGTGCCCGGCAATATCGAAGCTATTCGTCCGATGAAAGACGGCGTGATTGCTGACTTCACGGTCACTGAGCAAATGCTCAAGCAATTCATTCGTATGGTGCATGACACGAAGCTCTTCAAACCTTCGCCGCGTATCATCATCTGCGTACCGTGTGGTTCGACTCAGGTCGAGCGTCGCGCCATCCGCGAGTCTGCGTTGGGCGCTGGTGCATCACAGGTATTCTTGATTGAAGAGCCGATGGCTGCGGCCATTGGTGCAGGCCTGCCCGTCTCTGAAGCAACCGGCTCGATGGTGGTCGATATCGGCGGCGGTACTACCGAAGTCGGCATCATCTCGCTCGGTGGCATGGTCTACAAAGGCTCGGTGCGCGTCGGCGGTGACAAATTCGACGAAGCCATCGTCAACTACATTCGCCGTAACTACGGCATGCTGATCGGCGAACAGACGGCAGAGACCATCAAGAAGCAGATTGGATCGGCTTTCCCGGGTACCGAGGTGCGCGAAATGGAAGTCAAGGGTCGCAATCTTTCCGAAGGTATTCCGCGTTCCTTCACGATTTCGAGCAACGAAGTACTCGAAGCACTGACCGATCCGCTCAATAACATCGTCTCTGCCGTTAAAAATGCGCTTGAGCAGACACCGCCTGAGTTGGGTGCGGACATCGCCGAGAAGGGCATGATGCTCACGGGTGGTGGCGCGCTGCTGCGCGATCTCGATCGTCTGCTGATGGAAGAAACGGGTCTGCCTGTGCTCGTCGCCGATGATCCGCTTACCTGCGTGGTACGCGGCTCAGGAATGGCGCTGGAGCGCATGGACAAGCTGGGTTCTCTGTTCTCCTACGAATAAATCAATGCGCATGTGTGACCGCTGCCCGCCGACATTTTGCGGACAGTCGTCACTGCAATGCGCGAATTTGTGTTTGCGAGAGGCAGTGACGACACGCCACTTGCAGGTTTTCTATTCCGACGGTACTAAAGTCTCGCCTTGATGGAATACAGCCCGCCGCCACTCTTCAAGCAAGGTGCTTCGGCACGCGCGAAGATGCTTTTCTTTGCGTTGATTGCAGTCGCTTTGCTGATGGCTGATTCACGATTGCGCACACTCGGTGTGATGCGTCAGGCCATCGGCGCCGCCTTGTATCCGTTACAAATCGTCGCCATGCTTCCTCGAGACGCATTCTTCTCTGTAACCGACTACTTTGGATCACTGACCCGCCTGGAAAGTGAAAATGCGCGCATGCGCGAACAAAAGGTGCTGAATTCACAGCAACTGCAACAGAACGCGCAGCTGCTTGCAGAGAATACGCATTTGCGGCGCTTGCTTGACGCTTCCGATCGCGTTCAAATCAAAACGCTGATGGGCGAGATTCTCTACGATGCGCGCGATCCATTTTCACGCAAAATCATTCTTGACCGTGGACGGTCAAACGGCATCCGTGCCGGACAACCCGTCATTGATGATCTCGGTGTGATCGGTCAGGTCACGCGCGTCTTTCCCTTTACCTCTGAAGTGACGCTGCTGACCGACAAAGACCACGCGATACCCGTTCAGGTATTGCGCAGCGGTGTGCGCAGCGTTGCGTATGGCCGTGGTCAGTCTGGGGTGCTCGAATTGCGTTTCATGGCGTCCAATGCCGATATTCGTAAGGGCGATGTGCTGTCAACGTCGGGCATTGATGGTGTTTATCCTCCAGGCCTGTCAGTTGCGACGGTGGTCAGTGTTGATACACAGACGTCGGATGCCTTCGCTCGCATCTTGTGTCAGCCTAGCGCAGGCGTCTCTCGTCATCGACAAGTGCTGATACTACTGGCTGAAAATAGTCAGCCACCCCCACCGGCAGCAGACAATCCACTGCAACCGGAACTTCGCAACAAGCGCGCGCGCAAAGATGCAACGGAGACGCCATGATCGATCGTGACCACATTCTTCTGCCGGTCAATCCTGCATTCATTGCATTCAGCTTGCTGGCAGCGTTTTTCATGAATCTTTTCCCTTGGGGCAGTTGGGGTTGGATACCTGATTTCGTCGCACTGACGCTGGTGTTCTGGAGTATTTATCAGCCGCGCAAAGTGGGTATCGGTATTGCGTTCCTGATGGGGCTGGTGATGGACGTACACAGCGCATCCCTGCTGGGCGAGAACGCGCTGGCTTACACGCTGCTCTCGTATTTCGCGATCACGATTCACCGCCGCGTGCTGTGGTTCCGACCCTCGGTACAGGCTTTACACGTGCTGCCGCTCCTGATTGTGATGCAGGTCGTGCAAATGCTGATTCAGCTCGCGGTTACTGGCAACTTGCCCACCTGGTTGTATGTTGTTCAAAGTATTGTGGCCACCTTGGTCTGGCCAATTGTCTGCTGGTTGCTGCTTGCGCCTCAGCGGCGTGCAGTCGATCGTGATGAAACGCGTCCTATTTGATGATGTGCCTGTTTATTCTGGTCAATCGTTTTCTCCCTATTGAATTCAGCCGCGTCCCATGACTGAGATTAAAGACACTGAACGCGAACTGCAGCTATTCAGATTGCGTCTGTCCGTGGCGGGTCTGGTGGTCTTCGTTTGCTTTGGTTTGCTCATGCTGCGGTTTTTATGGCTGCAGGCCGTGCGTCACAGTGAATATGCAGAGCGCGCAGAAAGTAATCGTATTTCAGTGGTGCCCGCGGTTCCCAATCGTGGACTGATTGTAGATCGCAACGGTGTTGTTCTGGCCCGTAACTACTCTGCATACACGCTGGAAATTACACCCGCCAAAATTGACCGTCAGCTCGATACCGTGATTGATGAGCTTGCGCAGCTGGTAGATATTCAGCCCAAGGATCGCAAGCGCTTTCGACGTCTGATGGAAGAATCCAAGACCTTCGAAAGTCTGCCTATTCGTACCCGCCTCACCGATGAAGAAGTTGCGCGCTTTGCGGCTCAGCGTTACCGCTTCCCTGGTGTCGATATTCAGGCGCGTTTATTCCGTCAATATCCTTTGGGTCAGACGGCTTCGCACATGATTGGTTATATCGGCCGCGTCAATAAAAAAGAAGCTGAACGCTTGGAAGGTAGTGATGACGCTGCCAACTATCGTGGCACCGAATACATCGGCAAAGAAGGCATAGAAAAAAGTTACGAGAAACATCTGCACGGGACTACCGGCTATGACGAGATCGAAGTGTCGGCGGGTGGACGTGCAAATCGCACACTGTCACGCACAGCGCCTACGCCCGGCAATAACCTGATTTTGTCAGTCGATATCGAGCTGCAGAAGATTGTGGAAAAGGCTTTTGGCGATCGGCGCGGCGCTTTGGTAGCTATTGAGCCTGAAACGGGCGACATTCTGGCTTACATCTCCATGCCCACTTATGACCCGAACCTGTTCGTAGAGGGTATTGACGCCAAAAGCTGGGAGGAGCTCAATACCTCGCTCGACAAGCCCTTGCTCAATCGCGCGCTGATTGGCAGCTACCCACCTGGCTCT
>CAMBJI010000202.1 GCA_945867725.1 Bordetella parapertussis | reverse complement strand
GTCTCAACTGGCGTACTCAAACCGCACAATGCGGTCTTGCTAGCGGCTTTCTTTAATGTCATCGCCATTCTCGTTTTTCAGCTGAATGTAGCGACCACCGTCGGCAAGGGGACCATCGATCCGGCCATCGTCGATCACTATGTTGTGTTTGGTGCGCTGGTAGGTGCCATTGCCTGGAATCTGGTGACTTGGTTTTACGGCATTCCTTCGTCATCCTCACACGCGCTCATTGGTGGTTTGATTGGTGCAGCGGTGGCCAAGGCAGGAACAGGCGCACTGATTTCCAGCGGCCTGATCAAAACGATCAGCTTTATCGTGCTCTCGCCACTCATGGGCTTTCTGCTTGGATCAACCATGATGTTGCTGGTCTCATGGCTTTTTGTGAGAAGCACGCCGCAGCGCGTTGATAAATGGTTTCGGCGCATGCAGTTGATCTCGGCGTCCATGTACAGCCTGGGCCATGGTGGCAATGATGCGCAAAAAACCATGGGCATTATCTGGATGCTGCTGATCGCAGCGGGCGTTAGCACAGCCTCGGATCCGCTTCCGTGGTGGGTAATTATTTCCTGCTATGTCGCCATCGGTTTGGGCACCTTGTTTGGTGGCTGGCGTATCGTCAAAACCATGGGTCAAAGAATTACCAAGCTCAAACCCGTCGGTGGATTTTGCGCAGAGACGGGCGGTGCGATTACTTTGTTCATCGCAACCGCCATGGGCATTCCGGTCTCAACCACCCACACCATCACCGGTGCCATCGTCGGCGTCGGCTCATCACGCAAAATGTCAGCCGTTCGCTGGGGTCTTGCAGGCAATATCGTCTGGGCATGGATCTTCACGATCCCTGCTTCAGCGTTTATGGCGGCAATCGCCTGGTGGTTAGGTCAGCAGTTGCTCTAAGCGTCTTGTAATGCCTTACAAGACATCACTCGCGTGATCGGCAAGCCTTGAACGTTCGCCACGCGCGAGCGTGACATGGCCACTGTGACCCCAACCCTTGAACCGATCTACCACGTAGGTAAGGCCACTGGAGCCTTCGGTCAGATAGGGCGTGTCAATCTGCGCGATATTGCCAAGGCAAACAATCTTGGTACCCGGACCAGCCCGCGTGACGAGCGTCTTCATTTGTTTCGGCGTCAGGTTCTGGGCTTCGTCAATGATCAGGTACTTATTGACGAAGGTGCGACCCCGCATAAAATTAAGCGACTTGATCTTGATACGCGACCTGATCAATTCCTGCGTCGCGGCGCGGCCCCATTCGCCGGCGTCCGAGTCGGATTTATTGAGTACTTCTAGGTTGTCATCAAACGCGCCCATCCAGGGTGACATTTTTTCTTCTTCTGTACCTGGCAGGAAGCCAATATCGTCGCCCACCGGTACGGTGACGCGTGTGACAATAATTTCATTGTAAGTTTTGGATTCCAACACCTGCGCTAAACCTGCCGCCAGCGCCAGCAAGGTCTTGCCCGTACCCGCCTGTCCCAGCAGCGTCACAAAGTCGCATTCCGGATCCATCAGCAGATTGAGTGCGAAATTCTGTTCACGGTTACGTGAGGTAATCCCCCAAACATTGTTTTTGTTGTGAGCAAAATCGCGCAAGGTTCGGATGACGGCTGTTTTTCCGTTGATCTGCGCCACTTGCCCGTAAAACGAAGGCTCGCCGTTGCGCGGCTCCATATAAACAAACTGATTGACCAGCATCGCCGCGACCGTAGGTCCGGTCACGCGATAGAAAGTCGTGCCCATACCCTGACGATTTTCCTGCCAGGATTCCATGCCTTTGCCATGACGTATCCAGAAATCATCGGACAGGGCAAGAATGCCTGAGTACAGGAGATCCGTGTCCTCAAGGACATGGTCATTGAAATATTCTTCAGCAGGCAGACCCAAGGCACGCGCCTTGATCCGCATATTGATGTCCTTGGACACCAAGACCACCGGCCTGTCCGGGTGCTGCTCCTGAAGCGCGCGCACGACGCCCAGAATTTGATTGTCGGCCTTGCCCTCGGGCAGTCCTTCCGGCAAGGTATAACGGCCAAGCTTCGTTTGAAAGAACAGCCTTCCGCTGGCGTCTTTGTTGCCGAGCTTGCTCAGCGGTATGCCACCATCAATTGCGTGATCTGACACGTCGGCGACCAGCGCATCCAGCGAGCGAGAGACCTGCCGCGCATTGCGAGCCACCTCGGACATACCCTTCTTGTGATTGTCCAGTTCCTCCAGAGTAATCATGGGCAGGTAGACATCATGCTCGGCAAAGCGAAACAGGGACGTTGGGTCGTGCATCAGTACATTCGTATCGAGCACAAATAACTTAGTTACGCCGCGCTTCTCCGTTGAGCGGCTGGTCGGCGATTTGGAATGCGTGTCACTGCGCTGGGTTTTATGGCCTGACTTTTCTTTGACGGGTGCATCCGATCGCGTTTTTGCCTGTGGCGTCGCTACCGGAGGGGCAGGCCGTTCAACCAGAGCGATTACGGGTTTGACGGGTTTGCCTTTTTCTGCTTTGGGATAATCAATGGGTGAAAGCAGTGCTGCGGGTTTTGCAGGCATTTTAGGCAAAGGCATCAGATCCTCTTACTTTTAAGGTTTAAAAATAAAACCAGCGACATTCAACAAAATCAACTTATCGCTGAAATAACTGAAAAGGCTGTTTAAGTAAAAGGCGACAAACCTTTTTCTTAAACAGCCTCGTATTTTAAAAATTGTTTAGTTTCAATGGGTTGTGACAAATCAGGCAAGGCCCTCAATAATTTCCAGAACTTCATCGACATGTCCTGGAACTTTCACTCCACGCCATTCTTTCACTATTTTGCCGGCAGCGTCAATCACAAAAGTCGAGCGTTCAATACCACGTACTTGTTTACCGTACATTGATTTCATGACGATGACATCAAACATATGGCAGACGGTTTCATCCGTGTCTGAAATTAACTCAAAGGGCAACTCAAGTTTGGCTTTGAAACCCTCGTGAGAGCGCAGACTGTCACGACTAATACCGAATATTTCGCAACCGGCGGCTCGAAACTTGGCATGATGCTCGCGAAACTGAAGACTTTCCGTCGTGCAGCCGGGGGTGTTGTCTTTGGGATAGAAATACAAGACAATTTTTTTACCTTCATGATCTGACAAGCGAAACAGCACGTTCCCGGTCATCGGGGCACTGAAATCCGGTACGGTCATGTTCAGTATGGAGGGACGTTCGCCCATTTAATCTCCTTGTTCTGGGGTCTTGGTCTGCTGGTCGGGGAAGATCAGCGCAAGGGCGACCTTTCTTCCTTCGGCCATCAGAATATTGTAAGTACGGCACGCGGCCTGATTATCCATGCATTCCACGCCGATGCGCCGTGATAGCAGGTTGCGGATCAATCCGGGCGCGACGAAACGTTGTCGGAGCCCCGTGCCTAAAATGACGAGGTCGGGTTCGACTGTTTCCAGAGGGCCAAAATCCTCGGCGCTGAGCGCTTCGAAAGCTTTGACCGGCCAGATTACCGGGGCAGACTCTGGCAGCACGATCAGGCTGTGAGCAAACCTGACCGCGTTGATCTCTATCCAGTCTGCCTCGTACCCTGTGACGGTCTGGTATTGCTGGGTTGTGGTGGCGTGTAACTTCATAGGCGCAGACATTTTATCCCGAGATGCTCAGGCCGGCGGCAATCGCTGGGCAGATGACCAAAGACGGTATTTTATAGCTAGACAGCCAAGCGGTGCGGTGTCGCAAGGCCCAGAAGCCGCCGCAGGATGCCCTTTCAGTCGGTCCAAAAGATTTCTGCAGTACGTAATCGGCGGCGCCATTGGTAAACCTGCCAGTTTTGGGGCAAAATGTTCGTTTTTTCGCGGTGCAACACTGTGCCCGCGCGCCAACCGGAGCAGGATCCTGCCGTGAAAGCTATTCAAAAATCCAAAAAACTGGCTGACGTCTGTTACGACATACGCGGACCCGTGCTCGAAAAGGCCCGACAGATGGAGGAAGAGGGTCACACGATCATCAAACTCAATATCGGCAATCTTGCGCCGTTTGGTTTCGATGCGCCTGATGAAATCGTCCAGGACATGATCCGCAACATGGGCAACGCCTCAGGCTATACAGACTCCAAGGGTCTGTTTGCGCCCCGCAAGGCGGTCATGCAATATACCCAGGAAAAAAAGATCGCCGGCGTGACCATCGACGATATTTATCTCGGCAATGGAGCCTCCGAGTTGATTGTCATGAGCATGAATGCCTTGCTCAATTCAGGTGATGAAGTGTTGGTGCCAGCGCCCGATTATCCGTTGTGGACCGCAGCCGTTAGCTTATCCAGCGGCAAACCCGTTCACTACGTCTGCGATGAGCAAGCCGATTGGTATCCGGACCTCGACGATATCCGTAGCAAGATCAACGCGAACACCCGTGCCATCGTCGTCATCAATCCCAACAATCCCACGGGTGCTTTATATCCGCTGGAATTGCTACAGCAAATTGTCGAGCTGGCGCGCCAGCACCAGCTGATCATTTTTGCCGATGAGATTTACGACAAAGTTTTGTATGACGGTGAGAAACACACTTCGCTAGCATCCCTCGCTGATGATGTCTTGTTCATCACCTTCAATGGTTTATCGAAGAACTATCGGTCTTGCGGCTATCGCGCTGGCTGGATGATCGTGTCGGGTGAAAAAAAGCACGCGAAAGACTACATCGAGGGCCTGAATATGCTCGCCTCGATGCGCTTGTGCT
>CAMBJI010000201.1 GCA_945867725.1 Bordetella parapertussis | reverse complement strand
GAAGGCGCTACATATTGGGTTTTGCCATGTACTGAAGGTGGTAAATGGTTTCATGTAAGCAAACTTTACGACGGCCCAAAAATGAGTACAGATGGGTTTACAAGACATCACACAATATTCAGCGTTGTCAATGATCCCGACCTCACTTCGAAGTTTTACGTAGGAACTACTACCCCTTTAGGATGGATTGGTGTGGGAGATGTTCTCAAATCCTACGGGCTCAAAGATATCGAGAAATCGCTGGTTAAAGGCAAACCAGCAAAATATAGTTATGAGCGCCCATTTGGTGAACAGTCGCCAGAAAATTGGTACTGGGGAAATAACGGCGAATGGGATGATCGCGAAGCTTACGCAGACTTAATGCTCAAAAGTATGAGTAATGAGGATTAATGCAAATACGCAGGCGCCTCATTTTTAGTGCCGAGGTCAACTTTGTCATGAAACAGATGCATATGGAAACATGCATCTGTTGCATCCCTCAACTACTTCCATTTGAGCTCAATGGTTATTCGACACATTTATTGCGTTGTGACGCTTTCATGAGGTAGCGAAATTTAGTGCAACGATGAATTCAAAAACCTCAAAATACTGTATTTCGCTTGCGCCGCTTTGATTCAATCATTCCAAGGCGGACAGCTAACTTTTCAAGTAATCGTATACGAGCGTTTCCCTCGGCGATCTTCATACGAGATTCTTTGGTGCAATCCCCATGCTTATGATTCCAATGATCAACGCCCTTGGGACTTAGTCCACCGTGCAATCGGCAACGGTTCCGGCCGACAAGTGGCGGCTTTTGGCAAGGGCTACCAGACCGTGTCTTAGCACCGCAATTCACTTTTTCGGCTTACGAATTAGCCCAAGCTTCTCAGAGATTTTTAATCGTCGACGGATTTCTTCGCGCAACTTTTGCTCTGACAAATTCTTGGGCAGCCTCGGAAAAATTGAAGGTCTTTTCATTTCAAATCCCAGCAAAAGATAGTGCCTATATTTTAAGCAGTTTAGGATTTTTTTGCTTATTCTTTTATTGAGATACGTCACACAACATCGACGAAGTCTCTGCGCTTAATTTGGGTGGTGTAGGGACTGAAGGGATTGAGTTGGCTAGAAGTTAAAGGAAGGCTCTCAGGTATCAGTCATATACCTCTCCACTTTAACAACTGTTAATGCGCTGTAATCAGTTCTCAGGTATCTGCAGATACACTACGCTTTCCATAACCACCACTGTTAGTGTTGTTGTGATCAGCCCTAAGGTATCAGTCAGACTAAGTGGCTCTTCTAATGACTCTAACCACCTGATTAGTAGTGACTATAAGTTGATTGGATTTCATCTTCACTCCTTAGGTTGAAAGATGAACCAAAACCCTCCTTTAATCAAGTACCCCTATTTGTCTCACACACGCTGACGTCGGACAATGGGATTAATTTCAATTGGAATCAGCTAAGCAGTACGTTTTTCGGGGGTAGGGTCATTGACAATCCATCCGGCGAAACGTACAATAAATTCTCGAGCGCACTTCCCCCACGTCAGCGTTGCCCATCCCGCAGCTCTGCCCCGAACCAGGAGACCCGCATGAAATTTTCATCCATTCCCGGCTGGCTGGCGCTTGCCTGTGCCGTAGCCAGCTTCGGGACGCTGGCGCAATCGTTTCCTTCCAAACCGGTGCGTTTCATCGTGCCCTTCGCGCCGGGCGGCCAGTCCGACGTGGTGGCGCGCACCGTGGGCCAGAAGCTCTCCGAGCGCTGGGGCCAGCCGGTGATCATCGAGAACAAGTCGGGGGCGGCAACCACGCTGGGCACCGACTTCGTTGCCAAGGCGCCCGCGGACGGCTACACCATCCTGCTGGCGCCGGCGCCGTTTGTGATTACGCAATATGCCTACCCGAAGCTGCCGTATGACAGCCGCAAGGACTTCACGCCGGTGACCTTGCTGGTCACCAACCCGCTGGTGGCGGTGGTCAATCCGACCCGACTGCCGGTCAAGACGTTTGCGGAATTCGTCGCCGCCGTGAAAAAAGAGCCGGGCAAGATCCCCTACGGTACGCCCGGGAACGGCAGCCTGCCTCATTTGGCGGTGGAACTGTTTGGCGTGCAGTCCGGTACCAGCGCGCTGCACGTGCCTTACAAAGGCGGCGGGCCTGCTGTCGTCGATCTGGTGGGAGGGCAGATCAGCTTCATGTTTGCCAGCCCGCTGGAAGTGATGCCGCACGTCAAGGCCGGCAGGCTCCTGACCCTTGGTGTCACATCCGACAAGCGCGTCTCCTACTGGCCTGATGTGCCGACGCTCAAGGAAGCGGGCTACAAGGAATATGAGGCCTACGCCTGGTTCGGCGTGGTCGCACCTGCCGCCACGCCGCGCGACATCATTGCCAAACTCAATGCCGACATTGTCGCCGTGCTCAAGTCACCCGACGTTTCTGAACGCCTTGCCGCTCAAGGCGCCGATGTCGCGGCTACCAGTGCCGAAGAATTCGGCCGCTTTCTTGCGGCCGAGCATGTGCGCTGGTCGGCTGCAGTGAAAGCCGCCAACGTCACGGTGCAGTAGGCGTTCGCGTCTTCTGGCAGCTTGGCTTGCTCGCCCGCCGCCAAGCCCGTTCCATTCACCTTCCGCAATACCTCGTATCAGGAGCACCCTTGAAGGAACTAAAGACTTACCCGGAAGGCACGCCTTTTACCGGCAAGATCGGCCGCACCGCTGCCACCTCGGAGCCCGCCTGGCCACTGCCGACCCAAGCCAAACCCGGTGCGCCCAACGTGCTCACTTTCCTGCTCGATGACGTCGGCTTCGCACAGTTGGGTTGTTACGGGTCGGACATCGCCACCCCCAATATGGACCGCCTGGCTGCCGGTGGCCTGCGCTATCGCGACTTTCACACAACCGCGATCTGCTCACCGACGCGCGCGTGCCTGCTCACCGGGCGCAATCACCATTCCAACGGCGTCGGCATCATCCAGGAGATGGCCACCGGCTATCCCGGCTACAACGGCATGGTGCCCAAGGAAAGCGGTTTTCTGTCAGAGATGCTGCTGGCACAAGGCTACGCCACCTTCGCCATCGGCAAATGGCACCTGACCCTGGCCGGCGAGTACGCCTCTGGCGCCTCCAAAGCACGCTGGCCATTGTCACGCGGGTTCGAGCGCTACTACGGCTTCATCGGCGGCAAGACCAGCCAGTGGTCACCCACGCTGGTGCATGACAGCCATTACATCCCGCCACCGTTTACCGGCGACGAAAGCTACCACCTCAATGCTGACCTCGCCGACCGTGCCATCGAATACCTGGTCGACTTGCGCACCGTCGCCCCCAACAAGCCATTCTTCATGTACTACTGCCTCGGTGCCGGGCATGCACCGCATCAGGTGGAGCGCGAATGGATCGAGCGCTATCGCGGCAAGTTTGACCAGGGTTGGGACAAATGGCGGGAGGAGGTGTTCGCGCGCCAGCTCAAATCGGGCATCGTGCCGGCAGGCACCAAGATCGCGCCTCGCCCTGAGCAGGTCAAGGCATGGGACAGCCTGTCAGCCGAGGCGAAGAAACTTTACGCACGACAGATGGAGGTGTTTGCCGGCTTCCTGTCGCAGACCGACCACCACATCGGCCGCGTGATCGCGCATCTGGAAAAGATGGGCGAACTCGACAACACCATCATCATGCTCGCCTCCGACAACGGTGCCTCTGCGGAGGGCGGCGAACACGGCTCGTTCAACGAATGCCAATTCCCCAACCGCATCGAACCGACCATCGAAGACAATCTCAAGCATTTGGACGAATGGGGCGGTATCAAATCCTTCACCAACTACGCCTGGGGCTGGGCCTGGGCCGGCAATACCCCCCTGCGGCGCTGGAAGCGTTATCTGCATCAGGGCGGCATGAGCGACCCGTTAATCGTGCATTGGCCCAAAGGCATCAAGGCACGCGGCGAAGTACGCGGACAGTATGCGCATGTGGTCGACATCACACCGACCCTGCTCGACGCCCTTGGCCTGGAGGCGCCGAAGGTGCTCAATGGCGTAACGCAGCGCCCGCTCGAAGGCACCAGCTTCGCGCACACCTTCAATGACCAGAAGGTGGCCACCGCCAAACGCACGCAGTACTACGAAATGATCGGCTCACGCGCCATCTGGGCCGATGGCTGGAAAGCCGTCGTCGAGCAACCGCAAGGTGACTTCATGACCGAAGAGATGCTCGATGCGCAAAAGTGGGAGCTGTACCACGTCGATTCCGACTTCTCTGAAAGCAACAACCTGGCCGACAAACATCCCGAGAAGCTCAAGGAGCTGATCGAGTTGTGGTGGATCGAGGCGGGCAAGTACAACGTGCTGCCCCTCGATTCACGCATGCAGCTGCGCATGGGTGAACGCAAGCCATCCACTGTGTCGCAGGGCAATCGCCATGTTTACTACGCCGGCATGGCAGCGCAATTCGAATACACCGCCGTCAACCTGAAGAACCGCTCGCACACCATCACTGCGGATGTCGAAATTCCGGCAGATGGTGCCGAGGGCGTGCTGCTGGCCCATGGCAGCTGGTTTGCCGGTTACTCACTCTACGTCAAGAATCGCCGCCTGACTTACGTGCACAACTATTTGGGCCTGACGGAATACCGCGTCCAGGCAAATCAGGATCTGCCGGCCGGCAAGGCGACGCTGCAGTTCCGCTTCACGCGCACCGGCGAGCACCAGGGGCGCGGCGCCTTGTTCGTCAACGGCAAACAG
>CAMBJI010000200.1 GCA_945867725.1 Bordetella parapertussis | reverse complement strand
TGCCACCCTTGAGGGTCAGCATGCCACCGCCATTAATCTCGGCCGAGGCCGAAGCTTTGCCGGCAATTGACAAGGCCTCGGCTTTCAGATCGGCGCCTGCCTTGATGCCAAATGAAGTACCCGCCTCGCTCTTAAGTTCGGTGCCCGCCTTGATGGTGGTAGCGGTTCCCGAAGTCATCGAGATTGTGGTGCCCGACTTGAAGGTAATGCTGCCGGTGACATCGATCAACAGGTCGCCGGTGACCTTGATCGTTGATTTCCCCTTGATGGTCTGGAGCATGTCCTTGGTCACTTCCAAGGTGTAATTCTTTTTAACCGTATGCGAAAAATTACCCGTGTTCTCATGTGTCTCATCACCCGTCACGCTCACATCGCGCGTACCGCCAACCGAGTGTGATTCATTCCCTTGGGTGACCTCAATCGTACGGTCACCTTTTTTGATCAGATGCTCTTCTGATCCTTTGTAGAGCGTTGTCTCAAGGTCATCTTCCACATCAATTTTCAGATCGCGCTCAGCATGAAAGTAAAGTTCTTCATCCCCTTTTTTGTCTTCGAAGCGAATTTCATTGCCATGCATGCGACCTGCTTCAATAGCTGTGGTCTTTGAAATGCCATTACCGGTTTTGGTTGGGCGTGAGCGCAATACACTTTGTGTTTGCATTTTGGGTAACTCGACAGGCGTAGCACGCTCGCCGTTGTAGACGCACCCGGTAATGATGGGGCGATCGGGATTGCCATCGAGATAGTTGATGATGACTTCTTGTCCAATGCGCGGAATAAACAGACTGCCCCAGCCATTTCCGGCCCAGGTTTGAGATACCCGCACCCAGCATGAGGAGGTATCGTTTTTCGTGCCCGAGTGATCCCAGTGAAATTTCACCTTCACCCGACCCATGGTATCGGTCCATATCTCCTCGCCACTCGGACCCACGACCACCGCAGAATGACTACCGGGCACCACTGGTTGAGGGATGCTTCGAGGTGGACGGAAGGTGACTGACGCCGCAAATGCTTCGAAATGATTGGTATAGGTCGAAGGTGTGGCGTGATGCGTTACCCGACGCAAGGCATAGCGCAGATTGAGTTTGCTGTTCGGATGTGCCGTTAGCGTGAATGCACCACCCGCATGCAAGCTATTGCAGACACTCTCTCCCTGAACAGTCGACGCATCAACCTGACTGGCCTGCACGCGCAGACCCAGAATTTTTTTGCCGGCATCCAGTGTCTGCCGCAGATGCGGATAGTCATAGAAGGTACCGCGACCTTTGGCGCCGGTAGCATTGGCCATCAAGGCTGTGCTCGGTGCGGGATGGTCATAATCGGCACCGGTAAAAGTCTGCGTGACTAATTGACCGCTCGCTTCAAAGCGCTGCACGCTGTCGGGGAAGTTGTGGCTGTCGCTGCGCCCACGCAGAATAAGCGTCGACTTCTCGCAATCGGCGAATGCACTTGGATCGTCGGCCAGTACCATCGTATGCGCCGAGCCGCTGAACGTGAAGTAGTAGAAGATGCCTTCCTGCGCCATTAGTCGCATGATGAAATCCAGCGGTGTTTCATCGTACTGAACGCAATACTCGAGCGGCGTATATGAGCCTTTCAGCTTTTTTTCGAAGCTGACGCTGTGCGCACCGAGGATGGACTCGATGATCTGCACCACGGTTTTATTCTGAAAAATCATGCGGTCGCGCGAGAGCGACAGCAGCCATAGCGCAGGGACCACTTCGGCGCTGTAAAAAGCAAAGTCGGCATCCATGCCAGCTTGCGTGAAGCGGCGGATCACACCGCTGAAATGACGAGTCATGCCGTTGGGATGTTTTGCCGTCACCGTCGCAACCGTACCAATAATGGTGTTGGGATCCAGCGCAATCTGCGAGGATTTCATCGACAGATGGAACTCGAAGGTCTGGGACAGCGACTCGGTGCCGGAGAATTCCTCCAGCAGCAGCACGTTAGCGCCAAAGGCGGAGCTGACTGACAGCAGCGCATGATCTTGATTGAAGCCGGTTTTCATCGCGCCGACTCCTTGTTGTGCAGAGCAAACTGGAAGTTGAGATGGCTATCGAGCGCTAACACCACTTCGTTGAATGCACGTCCGTCTGCAATATGCTGCAGCACCTGCGAGGCCAGTTCGGGCAGCAGAGTTTGCGTCACGATGTGATCGATATTTCGCGCACCGCTTTCGACTTCGTGGCAGCGTGCGACGATGGCATCAGCGACCGCGTCATGCCACACAAAATGTGCACCGTGATTTTGCTTGATGCGCGTGGCCAGCTGCGAGAGCTTGATATCCACGATCGTGCGAAGCTGCGCATCTGCGATAGGGCGGTAAGGCACCAGAATAACTCGACCCAAAAACGCTGAAGGAAATTGACGCAGCAAGGCTGGGCGTAGTGCAGCCGTCATGGATTCCAGACTCGCCTGTGGCTGCGGACGACAGGTCTCGACAACGACTTCTTGTGCCGCATTGGACGTCAGGAGGATGAGCGTGTTTCGGAAATCGATTCTGGTGCCTTCCGCATCATCCATCGTGCCCTTGTCGAAGACCTGATAAAACAGTTCCAGCACATCAGGATGTGCTTTTTCCATTTCGTCGAGGAGAATCAAACTGTAGGGTTGACGGCGCACGGCCTCGGTTAATACGCCACCGCGACCATAACCGACATAACCGGGTGGTGCACCTTTCAGTCCCGAGACTGAATGGGCTTCCTGATACTCCGACATATTCACCGTGATCATGTTTTGCTGACCGCCGTACAACAGATCGGCCAGCTGACACGCTGTTTCTGTTTTGCCGACGCCGCTCGGTCCGACCAGCAGGAACACACCCACAGGCTTGATCGGATCATCCAGTCCGGCGCGATAGCTACGCACGCGGCGCGCAATCGTATCCAGCGCCTGATCCTGTCCGATGATGCGTGCCTGCAGTCGCTCATGCAAATGCAGTACGGCTTGTTGTTCATCGTCGAGCATGCGACCCAGAGGAATACCCGTCCAATCAGACAGCACCTCGGCAATCACGCGCCGATTGACAGCGTCATGCACCAGCGGCTGCTCGCCTTGCAAGGCTTTTAGCTGGGCCTCGAGAGCGATTAATGTGTCGGACTGCGTAGAGTTACCTGAGGTGTTTTGTAGCTCAACACGCAGCGCTTGCAGATGCGTGACTTGTCGTCGCTCTTCCTGCAAACGTTGTTCGAGCGTGGAAAATTGCGCTCGTAATGTACCTAATGCGGATTCACTCTCTGTGATCGCTGTAGCGCGATCTTCGCCGGCGTTCGTGTCGCGCTGATAGCGCCGCAGCTGATGCTCGGTATCGGCGATATCCCGGCGCAGCGCTTCCATCGCAGGAGGCAGGGCAGCCTGACTTTGCGCCACGCGTGCGCAGGCGGTGTCCAGAATGCTGATCGCTTTATCAGGCAGTTGGCGTGAACGCAGATAGCGGTGTGAGAGATGCACTGCATCGCGTACTGCTGCATCAAGAATCTGTACCTGATGATGTTGTTCGAGTTTGCCAACGATGCCGCGCAACATGCCCACGGCTACCGTCTCGGAGGGCTCATCGACTTTGATCACTTGAAATCGCCGCGTCAGTGCCGGATCACGTTCGATGCTTTGCTTGTATTCTGCCCACGTGGTGGCAGCAATGGTGCGCAGCTCGCCGCGCGCCAGCGCGGGCTTGAGCAGATTGGCCGCATCACCGTGACCTTCGCTGCCGATAAGCTGATGTGCTTCATCCACGAACAGCACCACGGGTTTGAGCGAGGCTTTGACTTCGGCAATGACTTGCTGAAGGCGATGCTCGAATTCGCCGCGCATGCCAGCGCCGGCTTGCAGCAGTCCCAGATCTAATGTGCGGAGCACGATGTTTTTCAGTGCCGGGGGAACGTCGCCGCTGGCGATTTTTTGTGCCAGTCCTTCGACCACGGCGGTTTTGCCAACGCCCGCTTCACCGGTCAGGATGGGATTGTTTTGACGGCGACGCATCAGCACTTCAGCGATCTGCCGTACTTCGTTATCACGTCCGTACACGGGATCAAGCAGGTCATTGGCGGCTTGCGCGGTGAGATCAATGGTGTACTGATCCAGCGCGGGTGTTTTGGAGGTGACCGGTGTTTTCGTCGATGCGTTCACGCTACGCTCGGCTGATGCCGGTGTCGATGAAGTGCCCGACAAGGCAGGCAATTGCGCGCGCAGAGTTTCGCGCGCAATCTGCAGAAGATTGGGCGCAGACTCCAGCAACAGGCCACGCAAGGTGTCTGACTCCAGCGCTGCCAGCAGCACGCAGCTGGCGTTGACTTGCTGGGTACCCAGAACCATCGAGGCGACTACCCAGGATTGTTCCAGCAGTGGTGGCAGATATTCCGAGAGCACGGGGGTGCGACCATTGCCGCGTTTTAAACGATCGAGTGCAGCTTGCAATTGCTCCTGAGTGCGCTCGGGTGAAATGCGAAAGTGCTTGAGCAGTGTCGTCAGTTCGCCCGCAGGATCGCGCAGCATTTCAGTAAACAAGTGCTCAGGGTCGACGCTGAAATGCGTGTGCTTGGCGCATAGCTCGGCAGCGCGTTCAAGTGCTGCGCGCGTGTCGCCATCGAGGCGAAGAATGAGGGTACGCAGTTCAGTGCTCATGGCCTGCGCATTCAAAAGCAAAGCGCGCAGGCACGGGTGTGCTGCGCTCCTTGTTATCACTGGATTCACCCATCCAGGCATTCCAGCTCAG
>CAMBJI010000199.1 GCA_945867725.1 Bordetella parapertussis | reverse complement strand
CGATGCATCCGACATGGCGAACCGATGTGGTGATCGTGGTGAGAGTGGCGCCGAGATCGCTGGCAGTGTTGCCGCGGGCGCTGTACTGCGTGCGGCAACCGGGCTGGTACCCAAATGAGAACCATCGAATTGAGAACCACCGAATGGCGAGCAATCCAATTGATTGACCTGCGCGCATTGACGGCACGCCTGCTTTGCTCCTTAACCCTGCTGGTAGTGTGCGGCAGCGTGCACGCCGGTTGGACCAGTATCGGCCGATTCGATCGCGGCGAGTTTTATATCGACCGCAGCACCATCGAAGTCAAAGGTGATCAGCGCGAAATTTGGAGCATGATGAATTACCGCAACCCGGAAATGCATCCGAATGGGAAAATTTTCCGGTCCACGCGCTCACTGCTGCAACTGCAGTGCAAAGCGAGATTGGCGCGAGGCGTCCACATGTCACATTTCTCAGACGCTATGTTGGGTGGTAAGCAGATCAGCAAGATGGGCTCGCTGCCCGAGTGGGATCCCGTGCCGCCCGGCACCCCCATGCGGGAGATTCTTGATCTTGTCTGCAAATCGTGACAACACGGGCGGATTGCGCTGGCATCTGCGCGCTTTCTGGCAAAGGCGCTGCTGGCAATTCACGTCGGCACTGATCGCCGACTGGCTCAAAAGTACTCGTCCGGCATCGTCCCATTTACTTCTGATAGGTGGCAGCGCAGGTTGGATGATGTCCTCTGCCTGGTTGCAGCGTTTCCAGCAAATTGATCTGATCGACGTTGATCCCCACGCTGCCTGGCTGTTTCGACTGAATCACGGTCGTGCCTTGCGCGCTTCGGGTTCGCATCTACATTTTTTTCAAACGGATGGTCTGAAAGCGCTTGATCGGTTGCTGACAGAGTCACCCGAGGCAACGATTTTTTTCGATAACGTGCTCGGCCAGCATCTCTACCGAGTTGGCGACATCGCCAGTGCCGAATCCGAGTTGCAGCAGATCGCTGCACGGCTCAAAGGCCGGGATTGGGGGAGTGTGCACGACCTGTACTCCGGCCCTGTGGATAGCAACCGGGCAGTGACACAGCCGGTGTCGCGCTATCACGCGCTCAACGATGCACAGGGATTGGTGGTGAATGGTTTGCGCGACACGCCGATGCACAGGCTTTTGCTCTCTCAGGTCGGTGGACATGATGAGTGGATGGATCACCTGACCTCGGGCCTATTCCCCATCGGGACGGCCAGCCAGCTGATTGCCTGGCCTTTCCGGCCCGATTATGCGCATTGGCTGCAGGCGGGCTGGGTCACCGGGCAGGGCTCAAGTTCCGGCTAATCTTGCCGATAAGAATGAAACGGTAAAATCCCTTACCAGTCGGGTGATTCCCGTTGTTTGATTGCAAGAGGATGCACATGAAATACAAGCTCACCAGTCTGTTGCTTTCCGCTCTGTTCGCCGCGCCTGCGCTGGCGGGTGGCCCTGAGCCGCATTGGGATTACGGAAGTGAAGCCGGTCCGGCGAAATGGTCCGGTATCGATTCGGCCTTCAAGGCCTGCGGTATCGGCAAGCGCCAGTCGCCGATCAATATCGAAACCCGGGATTCCGAAAAGGGTGGGCTTAAGCCGATCATGTTCACCTATTTGCCGGGCCCCGCCGAGGTCGTTAATAACGGACACACCATTCAGGTAAATTTACCCAACTCGGGCTCTGCTCGTTTTGATGGTCTTGAATACAAGCTGGTGCAGTTTCATTTCCATACACCCAGCGAAGAAAAAATCGATAGCATGGCTCAGCACATGGTGGCGCATTTTGTTCATCGCGCCGGTGACTCCAAACTTGCTGTAGTGGGTGTGTTGTTCAAATTGGGCAAGGAAAACGCAGCACTCAAAGTGGTATTCGACAATCTGCCCAAAAAGCAGGGCCTCACGTTCGAGATCAAAGAATTCAATCCTGCCGACTTGATTCCTGCTGATCCTACTTATTTCGCCTACGTCGGATCATTGACCACACCACCTTGTACCGAAGACGTGAAATGGCAGGTTATGCGTACGCCGATTGAGATTTCTTACGCACAGCTGGCCGCATTCAAAAAGCTCTACAAAATGAACGCGCGTCCGGTTCAGCCTCTCAACGGCCGACGCGTGCAAATGCTGCAGCAATAACGGTAGCTTGAAAGTGGTTTGCGCTTACGACAGCTTGAAACTTCGAGTGGGGATGTGATTCTGGTGAGCTTTTTGCTGCTAGAAGACCGTTTGATTAAACAGTCGCTCAGATCTTGTCGAGTGACTCATGCAGTCGCAGGATTTTTTCTTTGAGCTCAGGGCGCGATTCCATCATGTCGCCATTGGCGAACAGATTTTTTCTTGCGACCTGCTCTGGGGGTTTGGTTTGTTCAACCGGTGATTTCTTCAGTAGATAAATCACGGTTAGAGAGACACTCAGTATCAACCACACTATCCACACACTGCCACCGGGCAGAGCGCCCAGTTGCGCGACACTGCCGAGATCACTCAACCAACCCGACCAGTTCAGCTTCAGCCACCAGAGAACATTACCTTGTGTCTTGCTGATCCACGCGGATACGGCAAAAAACAGGCAACCGTTCGCCAGCAGCAGTAACTCAGAAATGCGGTGCCTGGGTTGCATGAACGTCGATTAGCCTTTGAGTGTGGAGACCAGTTTGTCATGCAGCGACTCGGCAATCTGCATGCGCAGTTTGGACGTCTCGTGTACTTCCTGCTCGCCACGGTAAGCATTGGAAACTAGTTCGGAGGCGAGGCTGCGAACACCTTCGATTTCCGAATCCAGTGCTGCGATGCGCGCCCGCAGGTTTTTTTGTTCCTGAATCTTGCCGCCAATCAGGCGTATCGCTGCATGTACCTGAGTCCAGGCTTGCAGACGCGGGTCGTTGATTTTCAGGCTGTCGAAAACATCCTGCATCGATTCACCCAGATTAATCAGCGCTTCCGCAGATAATGGCTCTGAGTCGATCTTAAGTTTATATTCGAGCTTATCTTCAGATTTCAGATGGTCATTAATTGAGATAACCTGACCGCCAGCGTCAGACCAGCCGGATTTAGGCTCGAATCGCATCATTGAAGGTTTTACCGATGACTTTCCCATAACTAATTACCTCTCTTGCAAAATAATCTTGTATTTGCGGAAAAAGCTGATCTATACTCGAACGTGATAATATGGCAAAACTTCCCCTCAAGCAATGTTAAATTTTAATTCATTATAAAAATCAATAGCTTGCGGTCGAATCAAAGGAATACCATGAGCAAGGCACTTAAGATCCTTATTACCAGCCAAAAGGGTGGGGTTGGTAAAAGTACGGTTTCGGCGAACTTAGCCGCGTACTTTTCTTATATTTCTGGCAAAAAAACGGCATTAATCGATTTTGACCATCAGGCAACTGCCGGAAAATGGGTCAGAAAAGCTTATCCAATTGGCATTGATTGCATGACCGTGGATTTGCCAAATGCAAAAGGCTCGGGTATCGCGCTATTAAAAGCCAAAGAAGCTTTGCGCAAATGCGTCGATACGATGGAAGTCGTGATTACCGACCTGACCTGGACCGATGTGCTGCCGCCTGATTTTCTGTTCGAGTTTGATCTGGTGCTGGTGCCTAGCTCCCTGTCGCGGGTCGAGCTCGACAGCACCCTCGAATTCGTGAATCGTTTTTCCTTCGTTTTCAATTCCCGTCTGCGCAATCCGCCCAAGCTGGTCATCGTGCCTAGCCGTGTCGACAACCTGCAGACCTACGAAAGCATTTTCTCTAAGTCGTTCAACGCAGGTTTCTTCTTGTCGCCACCCGTGATGTACAGCACGAGCGCTAACGAATTCTTTGGTACCGAATTCTTTGTGATGACGACGAATAAAGAGATTCGCGAGAACTTCATCGAGTTCGGCCGTTCCATCGAGCAGTTGGGTGAAATCGAAGCCGATCTCAAGCTAAATACCCGACAAAATCCGCTTACTCATAAGGTCAGCGGTTCTATTCTGGATCGCTTCCGTGCAGTGCGGAATTCCAGCGAAAATCCCTCGGTTCGATCAGCTGCCAATGACAGCGCGCGAATCAAGCCGGGTGGCCGCATCAGAGCGGTGATTCCTTCATTCTTGATGATGGGCCGCGACGGCTAAAGCCGGATCAAAACAGAAATCTGTTTTCTGGCTGCAGCCTGTACTTTGGCTCGCACAGAGCCAATGCCCCTGACTATTTGGCGGGTGGTTTTTTCGCCTTGGGGTCCGGCGGTGGCGGTGGCGGCGGTGGCGTTCCGTAGAGCAGCAACGCGATATCCGGGTTGGTTGCAGCCAAAACTTCTAGCAAAGCATCAATCGCAGCCGCAGCGGCTGCTGAATCCCCTGTTCCCAGCCACTGCGCGCGATTGTTGCGCATGACCAGCAATTGCTGAGGAGTGCACTGCTTCCCGCGTCGGTTTATCCAGGCCAGCGCCTGTGCACGGCGTTTTTCTGCATCCTGAGTATCAATTCCGATCGCCCGAAAATCCGCCACGATGCAAGGAAGTGGCTCAGCGCCGGATTTTTTCTTTGGCGTTTCTGTTGGTGTTGCTTCGCCAGTTTTTTCCTGATCTGCTGCAGCGCTTGGTGCTTGCGCTGAGGGCGGTGCAGTTGTGGTCGCAGGTTTGGCATCCGCTGCTTTGTTTGCTGGCGGTGGCGTTTTTGGTGTCTCCGCCGCCTTTGGTGCATTTGCTGCTGGCTGGGGTGCAGGCGCCGCGGGC
>CAMBJI010000198.1 GCA_945867725.1 Bordetella parapertussis | reverse complement strand
GCATGGATTGTATTTTCCCGATTATGAGGCGCTGTGGGCGTGGTCGGTCGATGATCTCGAACGCTTCTGGTCTCTGGTCTGGATCTACTTTGATATCAAGAGCTCAGCACCGTATCAGGAGATTTTGTCCACCCATGCGATGCCGGGCGCTGAGTGGTTTACCGGTAGCCGCCTGAATTTCGCCGAGCAGCTTTTCCGCTTCAATACCGAGGGTGCCAGCGCGGACAAAGTCGCGGTGGTGGCCGAATCCGAAGTGCGCGAGCGTGTGACGCTGAGCTGGCGTCAGGTGCGCGAGCAGATCACGGCGGTCGCGCAGGCCCTTCGTGGCATGGGGGTGGTGCCGGGCGATCGTGTGGTGGCCTATCTGCCCAACACGCCCGAGGCCGCGATTGCTTTCTATGCGTGCGCAAGTATTGGCGCGGTCTGGTCATCCTGCTCGCCCGACATGGGCAGCGCCAGCGTGCTGGATCGCTTCCGCCAGATCGATCCCAAGGTCCTGATCGCTGTCGATGGTTATCGCTATGGCGGCAAGGATTTCAATCGCATGGAAGTGGTCGAGACCATGCGCACCGAGCTCAAGACGCTCGAGCACACCATTCTGTTTCCGTACCTGAATCCTGCATCCACACTGCCTGGCGCGACCACATGGAATACCGTGCTGGCACACCCCGCAGAGGGCGAGATGCAATTCGAGCAGTTGCCCTTTAATCACCCGCTGTGGATTGTGTATTCGTCAGGTACCACGGGTATGCCCAAGCCCATCGTGCATGGTCATGGCGGATCGCTGATCGAGACACTGAAAGCGCACGCTTTCCACCTTGATCTGGGTGAGGATGATCGTTTCCTGTGGTTCTCCACCACCGGCTGGATCATGTGGAATTCTCAGGTAACCGGTTGGATGGTGGGTTCTACTATTTGTCTCTATGACGGTAATCCGGGTTATCCCGACATGAACCGCCTGTGGCGTTTTGCGGATGAGATGCAGTTGACTTTCTTCGGCATTGGCGCGGCTTATTTTTCCAACTGCATGAAAGCCGGTATTGAGCCGGGCAAGCAATTCAATCTTTCTCATTTGAAGACCGTGGGCGCTACTGGCTCGCCGCTAGTCACCGAAGCCTACCAATGGGTTTATCAGCATGTGAAGCAGGACATCATGCTGGCATCCATCAGTGGCGGCACCGATATCGCTGCGGCCTTTGTGGGTTCTTGTCCGATCTTGCCGCTGTATGCCGGCGAGATGCAATGCCGCACACTCGGCGTGGCTGTTCATGCATTTGATGATCATGGACAGTCCTTGACCGATGCAGTTGGCGAGCTGGTCGTGACCGAACCCATGCCATCCATGCCGCTGTATTTCTGGAATGATGCGGGCGACAAGCGCTATCTCGAGAGTTACTTCGAGCATTACCCCGGCTTGTGGCGCCATGGCGACTGGATACGCATCACACCGCGTGGTGGTGCGGTGATTTATGGTCGTTCTGATGCGACCATCAATCGTCATGGCATACGCATGGGAACGGCGGAAATTTATCGGGTGGTTGAAGATCTGCCCGAGGTGCTCGACAGCATGGTCGTCGATCTGGAATATCTAGGCCGCGAATCCTGGATGCCTCTGTTTGTAGCCTTGCGCGAAGGTGTGGTGCTCGATGAGGCGCTGGATCAGCGTATACGCGAAAAAATCCGTACTCAGCTTTCGGGTCGGCATGTGCCTAACGATATTTATGCCGTCGCCGAAATTCCACGCACGCTGACAGGTAAGAAGATGGAGCTGCCGATCAAGAAACTGCTGCTAGGAATGCCGCTGGAGAAAGTGGCGAATCCGGATGCTATGAGTAATCCCGGATGTCTGCAGTGGTACTCGGAATTTGCAGCTGAGCGCAAGACGGCTTGATCGTGAGATCACAAAAGTACTGTCAGGCGCCGACGATCCATCCTTCCAATGCATCATGGGGCGGCAGGCCGTAGTTGTTATCGCGGCGCTGCCATCCCCATGCTGCGAGGAGTGCGCACAACACGGCATCGAGTAAATCACCACTACCATCATCGAGCAGAGCGCGACGATGTTTTCCTGCACTCAGCGTGATCCCCTGCGGATAAGCACCTTGCTCAAGCGCTTTAATAATGTCGAGTCGCGCTGCACGACGTTCTGGTGTCTGCATCGCGCGCGCATCGTTTTTGTACGAAGCACGAGTAATCGCTCGGGCTACCATGCCGGGGTAAGCTTCCAGCGCAATGCGATCCGGATCGGCGTTGTGCATGAAAGGAATCGACACCCCAGCCTCCAGCAGCATGGGCGCACCCGCATGCAACATGTAAGCGACGGGTGGATTGACCCATTTCATTGACGATGAAGAGCCCGAGATCAGGTCGGTGGCGCGATGAATAAATTTACTGCCGACGGGGCGTGCATCGCATACCGCCTTAAAGGTCTCGCGTAATTCACTGCGGGTACGTGTGGCGATATGCTCAATGAGTGACGCCCAATCGGTGGGCCAGCCGAGCTGTACGATGAGTTCGCGTGGAAAAGAAAACGGAAAATCGAAGCCCGCGAGCCAGGGGCCGGGTTGCCTTAGCCAATCTGAAAAACTCTCGAAATCAAACAGTGTCGTCAGGCTGCTCAGCGTGAAACTGTTATCGACAAGGTGGCCTGAAGCAATCGTGATGCCTTTGCTGCGGCGTGGCGCCGATGTGAAATCGACGCCATGCAGCAATAGAGAAGTGCTTGACTTAGCGCGCGGTGCGGGCATCCGGCAATACGACGTTCACATCCAGCACCTCGAGGTTGCCCTGTCGGTCCAGTGAAATCTTCACGTCTTCCGGATTGATGTTCACATATTTTGAAATGACGCCGATCAGTTCCCGGTGCAGCGCCGGCAAAAACTCGGGACCACTGTTGAGGTTGTGTTCATGCGCGATGATGATCTGCAGGCGTTCTCTGGCAGAAGTCGCCGAAGATTTTTTTTCGTCTTTGAAAAAGAAGGAGAGTAGCGACATGATCACTTACCTCCAAAGATACGAGAAAAAATTCCTGGCTTTTCATAATCCGCGAATCGCAGAGGCCGTTCTTCACCCAGGAAGCGCGCAATGACGTCTTTGTAGGCGTCGGAGACTTCGCTACCCGCTATGTGGATCGCAGGATTACCCTGATTGGATGCATGCAGCACGGATTCAGATTCCGGGATGATGCCCAGCAGTGGTATTCGCAGAATTTCTTGTACATCTTCGTACGACAGCATTTCGCCGGCCTCGACACGTTTGGGTACGTAGCGCGTAATCAGTAGATGCTCTTTTACTGGCTCGTCGCCAGTTTGGGCACGTCGTGACTTTGCCTGAATGATGCCAAGAATGCGATCCGAATCCCGCACTGAAGAGACTTCAGGATTCGTGACGATGATGGCTTCGTCAGCGAATGTCAGCGCCATGACCGCACCGCGTTCAATACCAGCGGGCGAATCACACACGATGTATTCAAAACCGGAGGAACGCAGTTCATCAAGAATACGCTCGACACCGTCTTCGGTGAGCGCATCTTTGTCGCGGGTTTGCGATGCGGGCAGCACATACAGATTGTCGCAGTGCTTGTCCTTGATCAGGGCTTGGGTCAGCGTGGCTTCGCGATTGATAACATTAATCATGTCGTAGACGACGCGGCGTTCGCAGCCCATGATCAGATCCAGATTGCGCAGACCGACATCAAAGTCGATGACGGCAGTCTTGTGCCCGCGTAATGCGAGGCCGGATGCGAAGCTGGCGCTGGAGGTGGTTTTGCCTACGCCTCCCTTACCGGAGGTTACAACGATTATTTTTGTCACAAAAAACTCCTTTGCTGAGGAAGCACCATCAGATAAAAAATCATTTCACTTCAATGGGCGCCATGTCGAGATGTTCATCTCGCAGGCGGATCTGCACGGTCTTGCCGGACAGGTCCTTGGGCCAGCCTTCATCGAAAGTACGGTACACGCCAGCGATGGAGACCAGTTCGGCCTCCATTGAAAGCGAGAAAATGCGGGCCTGTGCGTTGCCAGCCGCACCAGCCAGTGCGCGGCCACGAAGCGGCGCATAGACATGAATACTGCCGTCGGCGATAACTTCTGCCCCGGCATTGACAGCAGCAGTCAGTACAAGGTCGCAGCCGCGCGCATAAATTCGCTGTCCGCCACGCACCGGCGTGTCCACTACCATCGTGCTTACAGGCTCCGTTGTGGCTGCCGTCACGGTTGCGGGAGGCGTCGTCGAAACAGGCGTTGGCTTGGGTTTCTCTTCTGCTGCGGGGTCAGATACGGGGGGCGATGGAGGCGGCGTCAGCTCAAACTGCCGCGATGCATCCACATGATCAATACTCAAGCCATGAGTCCGGATTTCATCTTCAAGACTCGCGGGCACATTGCGCGCGGCGACCGGATTCAACCGATGCGATTTAAAAAGCGCGATCAACCGCACCCAATCGACCTGTCCGGGCTCTGGCGGCGGCGACACGTGCGCAAAATCAAGCAGCGTGAATTCGTCTTCGAAGTAATCGGGCGTTCCGGCGGTGAGGTGCGCTAACGCCGAAGACAGTTTGTCGTAGTCGGTGTCGCCTATGAGGGCAGCAACAGCGACCACCGTGGATATCTTGATTTCCAGCGGCTTCCTGGCTTGGTTCTTTGACATACAGTCCCGGACTTGTAACGGCCGCTCGTCCGGTACCGGAAGAGTCGGGGCAAGACCGCGCTTGCCGGCCGTTATTATA
>CAMBJI010000197.1 GCA_945867725.1 Bordetella parapertussis | reverse complement strand
AGGGCTTCACGGTACTTGAAATGCTGAATCTGGTCGAACCGCTCGATCTGCGCAAGACAGGCTTCCTCGGCCCCGATCATGTGCACCTGCTGGTGCAAGCAAAACAGATCGCGTATCACGATCGTGATCGCTATCTGGGCGACCCAGATTTTACCGATGTACCGCTCGCACATCTGACCTCCAAGGCCTATGCAAACGAACGTCGCGCACTGATGGATCCTGCGCATGCGCTCCCCTGGGACAAGGTGCCTTCGTATGGCAGCCTCACGGGTGACACGGTGTACATCGCTACTGTCGATGAAGAAGGTAACGCGGTTTCCCTCATCCACAGCTTGTATGGCCCGTTTGGCTCCACTGTAGTGGCGGGTGACACGGGTGTGCTACTGCAAAACCGCAGCGCGTATTTTTCGCTCGATCCCGCACATCCGAATTGTCTGGCACCCGGAAAGATACCGGTGCATACGCTGATTGCGTCAATGGGCAAACGCAATGACAAGCTGTGGAGTGTGCTCGGCTGCATGGGGGCCGATGGTCAGCCGCAAATACAACTGCAGGCCTATGTGGCGATGATGGATTTTGGTTGCGACATACAACAGGCGCTTGAAGCCCCGCGCTGGTTATCAGGTCGCTTTGGTATCGGCGAGGCGCGCGACACGCTGCACATTGAAGGTCGATTTTCGGAAGAGACACTGCGAACACTGGACGCACGCGGGCATCAACTCAACCGCTGGGGCGCATGGAATGAACTCGCAGGTCATGCGCACGGGATTGTGATTGATCCAGTCACGGGTACTCGAAGTGGTGGGTCGGATCCACGCAGTGATGGGGCTGCCATCGGTTACTAAGTCCGACGCTTCTCAGCGCGCTGCCAGCTTGCGGAAATCCTGCTCTAGCCCGGCCAGTTTTTCCTCTGCGCGCTTACGTTGCGTTGGTGTGGATAGTTTGTGCATGGCTGCTGAATTTGCGCAGGCCTCGTTGAATAAACTGCGTCGCATCTCGGCGCCTACTGGATCATCGGGGTGCAGGGCGCGCTCCATTAGGGCGAGTATCTCCGCCTCTGCCAGCATCGGCGAGGGTTTGTTTTTCCGTATTTTTTCCAAGGTCGCAAGGATGTCTTCCTGTCGTCGCTGACGCAGCATCCAGCTGATTTTCGGATCCAGCGCCGAGCGTGCAATCGCCTCCCGAATCGCCTGTTTTTGAGCAGCGCTTAAGCGGCCATAGAAGAATTCGCTGCGATTGCTCCACTCGTCAAAACGATCTTCTGCCAGCTCCTTTGCGGATACATCGAGCCATTTTTCGCGCCATTGTTTGTCTTCCTCAGCAAACTTTTTACGAAGGCGTTTAAGATTAGCTGGCTCGAGTGAGAGCGCGAGTGTAGCCGCCTGAGGTGAGGTCTGCAGCACCAGTGCCTCAAATTGGTCTCTGGCTTTCACGATGGCGTCACAAGCAGCAGGCGGGCTCACATCACCTTTTGCCATCTGTTGCAGCTCACCCAGAAAATCTGCATAGACTGGCAACTGCGTGCTTCGATGCCAGGCATGCCAAGCCTTCAGATCGGCTTTTACTTCGCGCTTCTGCGACTCATTGAAATCCAGATAACGGTCCATCCACCAGTAAGCGAGCGTATCCAGCTGGTCATAACCAGTGCGAACCAGACCGCAGCTGGACAAGGCAAATACCAGCAGAACAACAGCGCAACGCTGCACTACACGCAAGTTCATTTTGGGGAGGAGGAACAAATGGAACTACAGTGTACGCCGCAATGCCTCGAAAAACAGATCCGCCTGCAAGCGCTCTCCCCGCGTCTGCAATTCGACTTGCGCCGCCATCGCCTCCGGTACGGGTTGCAATGGCAAGCCGGTCCGCATTGCGAGCACCTCCACCATGCAGGCTCGCTCGACGTAATACAAATCGTCATAAGCATACGCGACACTATCACCGCAGACCACGACACCGTGATTACCGAGAAAAGCGATATCGGCATGATTCATTGCGCGGGCAATGCGTTCGCCTTCGGTGTTATCGAGCGCAAGGCCGTTGTAATGCGCATCGATCGCGATGCGCCCGTGAAAACGCATGGCATTTTGCGATAGCGTCGTATCCAGTGCACGAGCGCTGGTGAGTGTGAGCGCTGTTGCATGTGGCATATGGGTGTGCATTACACAAGCCTTGCCGGCAATGCGATGAATCGCGGCATGTATGTACATGGCAGTCGGCTCGACCTCGTGACGCCCGGCGAGCTTGTTCCCTTGCTCATCAATCATCACGATATCGTCAGCGCCAATCTCTTGCCAAAGCAATCCACGCGGATTCAGAAGAAAGCGCCGCGAATCATCGGGCAGTTCGACACTGAAGTGATTGCAGACACCTTCGGCAAGGCCATGATGCGCCGCCGCGCGCAAGGCGAGCGCAAGATCCTCACGCAGCCGTTTGACGCTGTCTGATGCAAAGTCCTGCGCATGATCGTGCGCATCGTTTTTCTTAAGCATGCAATATCTCCTCCGACAAAGCTGACTCGGGTGGTCTGGGAACAGGATGCAGTGATTCGTAGGCACGCGCAGCTCGCAGTACCAAGGCATCGCCAAACATGGGGCCAACAAATTGCAGGCCAACCGGCAAACCCGCAGGTGTCAATCCACAGGGAATGGTGATTGCGGGTTGCTGGGTGAGATTGAAGGGATAGCTGAACGGTGTCCAGCCCAGCAATTGCTCGGCACTGACCTTGCTGTGACCCGCAGCACGCGCTTCAAAGGCGGGTATCGCCAGCGTGGGCGTGACCAGCAGATCATACTGCTGCATGAATTGACGCATAAGCGAGCCCAGCTCACCGCGCCGCAAATTAAGCTGATGCACATCGCCAAAGCTGAAACGTGAACCAATCTCGGCTTCCGCCTGAAAATCCGGATCCGTCACCGACTGCTGCGCGGGTGTCATTGCCGACCAGACCTGATGTGCAACGGCAAACCAGATACCGGTCATGATATCGAGCGGATCCGCAAAACCCGGATCGCATCGCACCACCTGCGCGCCCAACGCTTCCAGATCACGTACTGCCTGATCCACCAGATGCGCAACATCGGGATCGACCTTCGCGTAACCCAGTGTCGGCGAATAGGCAACACGCAAACCGCGGATACCGTCATTCAGACCAACGGTGTAATCGATCGGGTGATAAGGCAGTGAAGACCAGTCGCGTGCATCCGGCAGACTCATCACATTCATCATCAGTGCCGCGTCGGTAACACACATGGTGTGGGGCCCAAGATGCGCGACGGTACCGAAAGGTGACAAGGGATACGCCGGCACACGACCGAAGCTCGGCTTGATACCGACATTACCGCAAAACGCTGCAGGTATACGCACACTACCCGCACCATCGGTACCCACGGCCACCGGCCCCATGCCAGAAGCTACCGCAGCCGCAGCGCCGCCCGAAGAACCACCCGGCGTGCGCGAGAGATTCCAGGGATTGCGGGTAATGCCATGCAAGGGCGAATTGGTCTCACCCTTGCAGCCCAGTTCAGGCGTGGTGGTTTTACCCAACAACACCGCACCGGATTCGCGCAGACGCGCAGTGACCGGTGCATCCACCTCCCAAGGCTGAGAAGGATCAACCGTACGACTGCCGCGCAATGTCGGCCAGCCGCGCGTGAGTATCAAATCTTTGATCGAGACGGGTATGCCATCCAGTGCGCCGATCGCAGCGCCCTGCTGTCTGTGTGCCTGCCATCGCTGTTCGCTGGGTTTTGCGCTCTCCATCGCGTGCGCTGCATCGACCAGGCAAAAGGCATTCAGTGCACCGTTGACCTGCTCGATGCGCTCAAGGACAGCGCGCGTTACATCGACGGGCGACACTTGCCCGCTGCGGTACATCGCGAGCAGCTGGTTGGCGGTAAAGCCGCAAAGTTCATGCATCATTCGGCTTATCCGTTTCTGTTGTGATCGCTGAGATGGATGATCAGTCGCTGCCGTCAACCGATACCGAGATAAATTTTACGAATGCGATCGTCGCTGGCCAGTGCTTTCGCTTCGCCCTCTTGCGCAACGTGACCATGCTCAAGCACGTACGCACGATCAGCAATGTGCAGTGCCGATTGCGCATCCTGCTCGGCCATCAGGATGGCAACGCCACTGTCGCAAATCTGGCGTATGGCAGAAAAAATTTCCAGCTTGAGGCGATGCGCAATGCCGACCGAGGGCTCATCCAGCAGCAATAATTTAGGGCCACCCATCAATGCGCGACCAATCGCCACCATTTGCTGCTGACCACCTGACAACGTACTAACGATCTGATGCTCGCGCTCGGCCAAAATCGGAAACAAGGCAAGCACACGCGCCATGTCAGCGGCAACCGCGGCCTTGTCGCGCCTCAGATAAGCACCCAGCTGCAGATTTTTTGCGACGGTCAACTCGGGAAACAGACGACGACCCTCGGGGCAATGACAAATGCCCAGACCCACCACCTGCTCTGTCGAGTAATCATGCAGAGAGCGCCCTTCGAACTGCAGCTGCCCCTGCGACGATATGGCGCGTGAAATCACTTTGAGCAAAGTCGACTTGCCTGCACCATTGGGTCCTAGCACCGTCACCAGTTCGCCTGGCTTGATGTGCAGATTGAGATTTTCCAGTGCAATGGCCTTGCCATAGCCAGCACTCAGGCCGCTGATCTCGAGCATCATGCGAGCGCCTCCGGCGTTTGCTTGCCAATGTAGGCTTCAATCACACGTGGATGACTGACAATCTCTGCCGGAATACCTTCGGCAATCACT
>CAMBJI010000196.1 GCA_945867725.1 Bordetella parapertussis | reverse complement strand
CAAACTAAAAACTGTCATCCCGGCGCAGGCCGGGATCCAGTGACGTTGGCCCGTCTCCACCGCAGCGCTACCTTCAGTTATATAGGTCACATATAAAAAATAAAAATGAAAGAACTAGAACAATTCCTCGCTAACGCAGAACGCGTACTGGCTCGCGTCGAAGCCCTGCTGCCCGCAGCCCCTGCATCCGTTGACTGGACAGCTGCCACAGCTTTCCGCTGGCGCGTCGGTCGTGATGGTCGCGGCAGTCTTCAGCCGGTTCTGCATCTCTCGCGCATCAGCTTGAATGACCTACACAACATCGCCCCGCAAAAAGAGCAGATCGAACAAAACACGCGTCAATTCATCGAAGGCCGACCTGCCAATAATGTGCTGCTGACCGGGGCGCGGGGTACGGGTAAGTCATCGTTGATCAAGGCGTGTCTGGCGCAATTTGCGGATCAGGGATTACGGCTGATTGAAGTCGATAAGGACCATCTGGTGGACTTGCCCGATATCGTGGATATGGTGGCGCAGCGGCCTGAGCGCTTCATTATCTTTTGCGATGACTTGTCGTTTGAAGAGGGTGAGGGTGGTTACAAGGCATTGAAGGTTGCGCTGGATGGCAGTATCTCCGCGCAATCAGACAATGTGCTGATCTATGCGACATCCAACCGCCGGCATCTGCTGCCTGAGCGCATGTCGGATAACGAAGGCTACAAACACGTTGATGACGGCGATTTACATCCCGGTGAAACCGTCGAAGAAAAAATTTCGCTCTCAGAGCGTTTTGGTTTGTGGCTGTCGTTCTATCCCTTCCGTCAGGATGATTATCTGGACATCGTCCGTCACTGGCTGAAGCATTTCGGCATTGATGCTTCCCAGTTCGCTGCTGCTGAACCTGAAGCGCTGCGCTGGGCATTGCAGCGTGGTTCACGCTCAGGTCGTATTGCGTGGCAGTTTGCGCGCGACTGGGCTGGCAAACACGCGCGCTGATCAGGTGGCCGGTTCTCCTATTGATGTCGCGGTCGGCATTCTGATGCAGGCCAATGGCGATGTGCTGCTGTCGTGTCGTCCTGAAGGCAAACCTTATGCAGGTTATTGGGAATTCCCCGGCGGGAAAGTTGAGCCGGGTGAGTCCGTACTGGCGGCGTTGAAGCGCGAATTTGCTGAAGAGATTGGTGTGCAGATCGAGACGGCCGAGCCCTGGTGTTGCGTCGAGCATGTGTATCCGCACGCGCATGTGCGGCTGCATTTTTTTATTAGTCGTGCGTGGCACGGTGAGCCGCAGTCGCTTGAGGGACAGGCGCTTGCGTGGCAGGGGGCGGCGTTTGCAGTGGAGCCGATTTTGCCCGCGACGGTGCCGTTGCTGGCGTGGTTGGATAGGCTTAGGTTTGGTGGGTGAGTTTGCGGCTTGACCGCGGGGTGATGGTTTTGTGTACGTAGGTGGGTGAAGAATCTAACGCCACTGGATCCCGGCTTTCGCCGGGATGACAGTTTGGGGGGCAGCTGGCTTTTCAATCGTCATCACATGCAAGTGATGACAGTTTGGGAGTCCGCTGACTTTTTATGAGTCATCCCGACGCATGAGTTTCAGACTGCGTACCACACCGCCAAACCTTAATGCGCGACTGAATTTTGAGGAGCTGCCTGCCTCAAAATCGTCATCCCAGCGAAAGCTGGGATCCAGCGGCGTTCGTCACTATCCCACGATGTTCGATGCATCCCCGAGCACAAGAAATCTCACCTCAACCCTGCTCCTCATCCTCATCCCCCACCGGCATCGCCCCGGGGATCACATACTTCTCCTCAGCCCACGCCCCTAAATCAATCTGCCGGCAACGCTCGCAGCAAAACGGCCGGTATTTGCTGGCTTCGGTCCATTCGACTTTTTTGCTGCAGGTGGGGCAATCGACAACGGTGGCCATGATGCGGACTGATCAGAAATTACAGAGGGTGAGTTCGAAGGGCACATCGCCTTCATGTGCCTTCGGCTTCATGTCGCCACCCTGGTTGGTGAAGCGTATCCACAGCACGTATTTGTTGGCCGAGATTTCAGGAATTGCACCGAGTTTTTCATCGATGACGACACGCAGCATTTGGTAGGTGCGTCCCTGCAGCATTTGCTGGAAGCTGCCGGCGGCGGCGGTGATATGGGAGGCGCGGCCGGATTCGCGCAGCAGACGCAGCACAATGGTGATGGCCGAGAACAGCGGTTCGAGCGGCGCGAACCAGCCGGTGATATCAGAGCGGCGCCGTTCGGTAGATTGCTGCTGCCATGCATGATAGGACGGCAGATCGAATTCGCAGGCGCCACCGGGAATGATGGTGCGACCACGTATGCTCATTAGCCATTCATTCTCGCGGATATGCTGACCGGTTTTGCCTTGCAGGCCAATCAGCGCACTGCTGGTGCGCTCGATGTCGGAAAGCACCTGATCAAGCCGGGAGGCTTCGACATTAGGATTGGTTTTGAAGCCCAGCAGGGTCTGCTTTTGTCGTTCTAATTCTTGCAACAGATCGGATTTGAGGTCAGCGCGGCCCGTGACCTCGAGCATTTCATAGATCGTGGCTAATGCGACATGATGCTGGAGTGGATGATCCTGCTGAACGAAAAACTGGAATTTTTCGTAGAGGTCTTCCAGCCGCAACATGGTGCGAATACGCTCATTGAATGGGTATTCGTAAACGATCAAAGCAGCGTTCCTCGGAGTTGGGCAGAAAAGAATGTGTGTGATTCTGACCGAAGCCAAGGGAAAAAACAAACTTCTATGCTGAATTGATGGCTGAATACGCGCTGATCAAATAGCACCGCAATCTATTGTGTCTGAAAAATGACTCCAAGCCCTTGATTCTCCCTGCGCCCTGAGGTGCCGCTGTACTGGCTCAACATCAAAAGTCGCGTTATTCAGAGTCTGCCAAATGCTTCGAAGCGAGTGCCTGATAGCGCTCGTGCAAGCGCAGAACGGCATCGGTCACGGTGGCAAGAGCGCCATCGTTGACGATCACATCGTTTGCAATCGCTAGACGTGCGGCACGGGTGGCCTGTGTCGCCATGATCGCCTGCACTGCTTCGGCAGAGAGTTGGTTACGCTGCATCACGCGCGACAACTGCAGGGATTCCGGGCAGTCGACCACCACTACCCGGTCCACCCGTTGTTTCCATTGACCGGACTCGGTCAGCAGTGGAACGACAAACATCAGGTAGTCGCCTGTTGCCGATGCGGCCTGCGCTCGGGTCTGCGTGGCAATCATGGGATGGAGAATGGATTCGAGCTGCTTGCGCGCGCTGGGATCAGAAAACACATGGGTGCGCATGGCGGCGCGATCTAGTGCGCCGTCTGATGTCAAAAAACTATCGCCAAAGGTCTCGTGTATCGCCGGCATCGCTGCACCCCCGGCACCCGTGAGCTGATGAGCGATCAGGTCGGTGTCGATCACGGCGGCGCCTAGTTTCGCGAATTGATCCGCGACCAGCGACTTGCCGCTGCCGATGCCGCCGGTTAGGCCGATAGAAAATTTGTTAAATGTATCGGATGGTTTCATTATTGTTTTAATTTGCTTCGTGTTTTCATTGTCGAATTCGTTAGGTAGACAACAAAAGACGCTGGATCCCGGCCTACGCCGGGATGACGGTGGGGATTTTACGTCCGCCTCAACAACGACTGTCATCACCTGCATGTGATGACCGCTACGTAGGCGGATCGCATGCGACCCGAATTCCCTACTCGCTCCCGGCGAAAGGTGAAGCGGGGGTTTCAGACCGCTGGCGGTCTGCCCGCGCAACGGCACTGGCTTGCAAGCCAGTGCGCGCCCTGCAAGGGGGGATCCAGCGTCTTTGCTTTTCCGATGCGCCGCTGAACCTACTGCACGCTCAACCCTTGCCCCAACCAGAGCTGCACCAGGGCATCCCCATAAAACAGCGCAATCAGCCCAGCGACTGCGAGGAAGGGGCCGAAGGGAATGGGCTTGTCGCGCTGATGTCCGCGCAGCACGATCATCGCAATCCCTACTAGCGCACCCACGGCAGAGGACAGCAGCACAATAAACGGCAGCATCATCCAGCCCAGCCAGGCACCGAGCGCCGCGAGCAGCTTGAAGTCGCCGTAACCGATGCCTTCTTTGCCGGTGGCGAAACGAAACAGCCAGTACACCGACCAGAGCGAAAGATAACCTGCAGCCGCGCCGATCACCGCATCCGACAAGGGAACGAAACTGCCATTCAGATTGACCAGCAGCCCCAGCCAGATCAGCGGAAGGGTCAAATCGTCGGGCAGCATTTGGGTGTCGATATCGATGAAGGTCAGTGCGATCAGCCACCACACGAGCAGCAGCGCGGCGAAGCCTTTCAGTTCGCTACCCAGCTGCCACACCACCAGCGCCGAGAGCAGCGCGGTGATGATTTCCACCGACGGATAGCGCGGCGAAATCGGCGCGCGGCAATAGCGACAGCGCCCTTTGAGCCAGACGTAGCTGAAGACCGGAATGTTATCCAACGCCGAGAGTTGGTGTCCGCAAGAAGGACAGGCCGAGCGCGGCGCGATCAGGTTGTAGCGATCGGTGTGCGGTGCAGGTTCGTCGTTTTCGACCGCGATGAAGTTTTCGGTCTCGCGCTGCATCATCACCGGCATCCTGTGTATCGCTACATTCAGAAAGCTGCCAATCACGAGACCGATCACGGCCCAGACCAGCGTGGCAGGCAGATAGCCCGGCGCGGCCATCAGCCACTGAGGCAGCGAGTCCGATAGCGCTACAGGCAATGCAGAGGGCAGCAAAGACGACAAGGAACCCGACAACGAAGACGACAGCGTCGGCGAGATCGCCTCCTGCACGGTGATCAATGT
>CAMBJI010000195.1 GCA_945867725.1 Bordetella parapertussis | reverse complement strand
TTCGTACAACTGGCTCACTTCACTGCCGCCGATCGCGGTTTCGATGATGCTGTGAATATCCGAAACATTGATTCCATAGCGTGCAATAGCGCGGCGGTCGATATCGATGGTCAGTGTCTGCTGTCCTGACAGGCGATCGACACGAATGTCGCGTGCTCCGGGCACTTCCTTGACGATGCGGGCAACTTCTTCGGAAACACGCTTGAGTTCGCCCAGATCATCACCAAAAACCTTGATCGCAAGTTGCGATCGTACACCGGTCAGCATTTCATCGACACGCTGCGAGATCGGCTGGTTCATCACTATCTGGACGCCCGGCATGTCAGAGAGTGCCTTGCGGATGTCCTCTTCTATCTCAACTTGAGTGCGGTCTGTTTCCGGATCGATTGAGACGATGGGGTCGGATTCGTTCGGGCCGGAAGGATCGGCCGGCGATTCGCCACGACCGAGTTTGGACACGGCCATGCGCACACCAGGAATTTCGCTGATGATTTTCATTGCCTGCATGTCGATCTTGATCGATTCATCCAGTGAAATGCTGGGCATGCGGATAATCGATGGCGTGATAGAGCCTTCTTTCATGATCGGTATGAAGCTCTTGCCGAGCAAAGGTACGATCATGATCGAGCCGACCAGCATTGCAACGGCGGCGAAGACGGTTTTTTTCTCCGCGCCGAGCGCGACATTAAGTAGACGCAAATAGTGACGCTTCATCCATGCAATGGGCGGGGTATCATGATCGGCACCGCCGCGCAGTATGTAGAAACATAGTGCTGGCGAGAGGAACAGGGAGATGGCGAGTGAAACAGCGAGAGCGATCGCAATCGTTAGCGCCAGCGGCCCGAACATTTTGCCTTCCATGCCGGTCAGCGTCATTAATGGCAAGAACACCAGAATGATAATGGAGATACCGTAAATCGTGGGTTTGGCGACATCCAGTGTTGCCTCGCGCACGATAGTGAGGCGCTGCTCGGGCGGCGCATGGCCCAGTTTGTGAAATACGTTTTCAACCACCACCACGGTGCCATCGACCATGAGGCCAATGGCGATCGCCAGTCCGCCGAGTGACATGAGATTGGCTGATAAGCCGATCTTGTTCATGATCATGAAGGTGATCAAAGGCGTGAGGATCAGCGTGGCTACCACCACAATACTGGAGCGTATATCGCCCAGGAAGATCAGCAGCACAACCACCACCAGGATCACACCCTCGATCAGTACTTTCCCTACCATCCAGAGCGATGCATCGACCAGTTCGGTGCGGTCGTAAAAAGGCACGATCTGAAGACCATTGGGCAGCATGCCTTTACTGTTAATTTCATTCACACGCGTTTTAATTCGGGTGACGATTTCCTTGGCGTTACCTGCGCGCAGCATCATCACGATGCCACCCGCTGATTCGGTGACACCATTTTTTAACAGTGCCCCCTGTCGGACTGCGGCGCCGATTTTTACTTCACTCAAATCGCGCACGAAGACAGGTATGCCACGCTCTTCCTTAAGCACGATATTTCCTATGTCCTCGACAGTACGCGTCAAACCGACACCGCGAATCAGATATTGCTCTGCACCCTGAGGAAGGATGCCGCCGCCGGAGTTGGCATTGTTTTTGGAGATCGCATTGCGCACATCTTCGAGAGAGAGTTGGTAGTGACGCAGACGATCAGGATTCACCAGGACCTGATACTGTCGCTCCAGGCCACCTTGTGAATTAATTTCTGCCACGCCGGGAATCGAGCGCAGCATGGGTCGCACGACCCAATCCTGTACCGAGCGACGATCCATCAGTTCGCTGTCGGTCAGCTTGCGGTTGCCGTCATTGGGATGATCGATCGTGTACTGGAAGACTTCTCCCAGACCAGTGGATACCGGACCCAGCACGGGCGCAATGCCATCGGGCAGACGTGGATTGACCTCGATCAGGCGTTCCATCACAAGCTGCCGTGCGAAGTAAACGTCGGTGCTGTCGGTGAATACTAGGGTGATGATGGACAGACCGCTGCGGTTGAGCGAACGCATGTCGGTCAGACCGGGCAGTCCGGTCATGCTGATTTCGAGTGGGACGGTGACAAAGCGTTCGACTTCCTCGGGCGAGCGACCCGGTGATTCGGTGGCAATCTGCACTTGCACATTGGTCACATCCGGAAAAGCATCGACCGAGAGCTTCAGGGTCGATCGCACACCAAAGCCCACCAAGGCGAGAGCCAGCACCACCATGATCAGGCGCGCGCTCAGCGCTTCACGAATCAAACCATTGATCATGGCCTTACTCCAGTTCGGCGCGCTTGCGCTGGCTGTTCAGATGGAAGCTGCCATCCACGACGACGGGCGTGCCGACATCAATGCCTTTGCGAACCGGGCGTAATTCACCCGCGAGCGGATCCAGTTGTACTTCGGTGAGACGGAAACGGTTTTCCCCGATTTTGACGAAGACATAGTCTTTATCGTTCTCGCGTACAACGGCGGCTGCAGGAACCGCAAGCTGCTCTACGAAAAGCCCATTGAGGCGCAGTGTCGCCAGCATTTGTGGCTTGAGCTCGGATTTCGGGTTGTCGACCTCGGTGCGAATCGGTACGGTGCGCGTGTCTGATTGCACGGTATCACTGATGTAAACGATTCTGCCTTTGAGTATCTGCTGTCCTAATGCAGCGACCTCGACTTCAACGCGCTGATTTAGTTTGACCGAGTTGGCGTCTTGTTCAGGCAGGGCGCCAACGACCCACACGTTGGAGAGATCTGCCACGGTGAACAAGGGGTCACCGGGTTGCGCAACCTGACCCTGACTAACTTTTCGTTCAATCACAATGCCTGTACGCGTTGCCGTGATGGGCACTTCCGATGCCAGTGCGCCTGTTTCACGCAATTTTTCAATTGATGAGGTTGACATGCCTATCAGGCGCAACTGATCGCTGGCGGCACGCAACTCGGCGCGCGCAACGGAAAGTTCGACTTCGCGACGCTGTAATTCCGCGTTGCCGATGACATCAGCCATGACAAGTTGCTGTGCTCGTTCGACCGAGCGTTCGGCCAGTTTGCTACTGGAGACTGCGCGCAGGAAAGCGAGCTGTGCGTTAGTGAGCTCCGGGCTGGCCAGACGGGCCAATGCTTGCCCCGCTTTGACGCGGTCACCCACCTCGGCCATCACTTGAATCACCCGACCCGATACAGAGGCACCGATACGCGTTGTGCGATGCTCATTGGCTTCTATGCGGCCGGCGATTTTTTGCGTGATTGCGATACTCGCCATCTGGGCAGACTCGACGCGGAATTGTTTTGTCATCTCCGGATTGAGTTCTACCACCATCGGGTCCGATTTTTTCTGTACAGCAGGCGCTGCGGGCTTCTTGGCTGCTTCGTCTTTGCCGCAGCCGGCAAGAAGTAGGGCGAAACAGCTCAGGGTGAGCGCTGCAATGCGGCAAGGATAAGTGGCGGTCATGGTGGCGTGGTTGGGATGTAAGGTTGATTCTTGGTTTACTGGTTCAGGCTGCCGTAGCGGCCGGCGAGCGTGTCCAGCTCAATCAGTGATGCCTGTAGCTGATAACGCGCGAGCAGCAGATCCTGTCGTACAGCGCGTAATACGCGTTGGGCATCCAGCACTTCCAGAATGCCGCGCTCACCGAAGCGATAAGCGGCTTGCGCCACGCGCAGGGCAGCTTCGGCGTCACGCATCGCGCCCTCAGACAGCGCCTTGATACGTACCCGAGCGATTTCGACGGATTTCCAGGATAGCTCCAGCTGCTGCATGAGTTCGGCCCGACGACCTTCTAGTCTTGCCGTAGTGCGCTCGCGCTCTGCGATCGCTTCGGCGCGCGGACCACGACGCTGGTCAAACAAGGGCACCTGAATGGAGACACCCAATATGTCCTGCCTTACATCGGGCTCGCGTATTTGCGAGAGGCGCAATTCAAGCCCAGGTAAACGACTCGCTGTGGCCTCAGCGATCCGCGATTGATTGCGTTCGAATTCCGATTCGAGCACCCGTAACTCTGGATTGGACTGCAAGGCAGATTTTTTCAGAGCTTCAAGCTCGGGCAGGGCAGTGACTTCGTTAAGTTGTGCATCCAGATCCCAGACAGGCGGCAATTGACCCGCCGCTAGGCGATTGAGAAAAATCGCTGCCTGCTGAATTTGCAGTCGTGCAGTTTGCTCACGCTGCTGAGCGTTGATGATTTCTGCGTCTGACTTGATCAGTTCGTATCTGCCCGCTTCACCTGTATCGACGCGAACTTTCACGCGCTCACGGATTTGCTGCAGCAGGGCCAGTGCATCTGCGGCAGCCAAGGCTTCTTCTTTGCGCAGCAGGTATTCATAGGCGCGCGATTTGACCTGACCCACCAGTTCATTACGGATTTGCGACAGTGATTGCACGCTGGTTTGCTCGGCATAGAGCGCCGTATTGACGCGTGCGCTGCGTAATTCGGGATTTTCGATGAATTGCGAAACACCAATACCGACGACAGTGCCGGACTGAGCGGAGGCACTTGGTGTGCCGTTTCGTCCCGTGTTGACTTCGATGCGCGGATTTGGAATCGCCCCAGCGGTTGTTACGCCGGCAGTGGCGATATCAACGCTGCGCTGACCGACCCGAAGCGCTGGATTGTGCTGCAACACCAGCATAACCAAATCGTCGATGCTGATTATTTTCGGTGCAGCAGGTGCACTTTGTTCCGCTGCTCGGGCTGCAAACGTGGTCAGGCAGACCAACAAAAGGCATGCCGACAAACGCGAAACAAGATGAACTGCGCTCAGCACTCCAGAAAAGTAAAAAGGACCGGTTCGGACCTTCATGCTACTCGGCATAAAAAACTTTCAGTAAAAATTGC
>CAMBJI010000194.1 GCA_945867725.1 Bordetella parapertussis | reverse complement strand
GGCAGGCCCATTTCATCTTCAAGGAAATGGCGCAGGCCGCGCGAGTAAGTTTCGTTGGCAACGACAGCAAAACTGGCCGTGCCAAAAAAATCCTGTGTGACTGAGCGCCACAGATCCCAAATCGGTTTGATCGTCGTGTGCTTTTCACGCTCGATGAATGGCTCAGGATCGAGATTGAGTAACTCACCCAGCTTGCGCAAAAATTTCGTGGTGCTGTGCAGCCCAATCGGTGCCTGCAAATAGGGACGATCTAGTGCTTCGCACAACAAACGGCCAAACTCGCGGTACATGCAAATGTTCACATCGGCTTCGACCAACCGTGATACGTCGGCGAGGTGACTACCGAGCGGGAACACCATGTTGACTTCAGCGCCTATGCCCTGCACAAGGCGACGAATTTCAGCCAAATCGCTGGGCATGTTGAAGGTGCCGTAGCAAGGACCGATGATATTGACGCGTGGTTTTTCGTCGGGTGCACGCTCAGCAAAGGGCTTGCGAGCCGGCACATGGCGCATGCCGTATTCATTCCATAACCAGAGCATCGCGCGGTTAGCGCATTGCCACTGGTCTTCATCAATGGTGCGCGGTAAGAAGCGCAGGATGTTGGTGCCTTCGGGTGTGACGCCACCACCAATCATTTCAGCAATTGAACCGGTCACGACAACCGCTGGCAAATCCGGATCGAGCGTTGCATGCGCACGCTTCATCGAACCTTCGGTACCTTCGCGACCCAATTGTTCTTCAGCCAGACCTGTAACCACGATCGGCAATTCATGCGGTGGCAAGGCGTCGCTGTAATGCAGCACGGAGGTCACCGGCAGGTTTTCGCAACCGACCGGACCATCGATGATGACCTGCAATCCTTTGATCGCGGTGAACACATACACCGCGCCCCAATATCCGCCTGCTCTGTCGTGGTCGATGACGTACATCAGATCATCTCCTCAGCTTTACGCTTCTTCGCGGCCTTGTCCAGTCGGCGACGCGTCTCGGTACGGAACTCGGGACGCTCTACTGGCTTGCCTTCCCATACACCGGCGCTATCACCCATGCCGGTACTGCCGAAGAAAGCTTTCATGTCATTCATGCGGCTCTTGTTGCCAATAGCGGCATTGATCACGGCGGCAAGCGAACCAGCGCCGGCCGGGCCCATGAGAGGGCGCGCAGAAATCAGGTTGGTGAAATACAAGCTCGGAATCGACAATTCCTTGGCCGCCTGAACAACAGGCGTTGTGCCGATGGCCAGATCTGGTTTGAATTCATGGAACGCAGCAATGTCTTGTTCCAGCGATGCCCGGTACTGCACGTGCACGCCTTTGGCAGTCAGCCACTCAAGATCAGCCGCACTGTGTATGGTTTTTGGACATGCGGTGCCGACGTATCGCAGATCTGCGCCACTCTCTACCAGCAGTCGTGCGACCAGCAGTTCCGAGCCTTCGTAGCCCGACAGCGTAATGCGCCCTTTGATCGGCTTGCCGGCTAACGCGGCACGTACTGCGGGCAGCATGCGATTTTTTGCGGCATCGATCTGTGCCTGGCCCACATTGCAGCTGTCACCAATGGCTTGCAGCCAGGCTTCGGTGCCATCGTGCCCAACCGGCGCAGAGCCTATAACCTGACGGCCAGCTGCTTCAAATTCACGCACGCTAGCGGTGTAAAACGGATGAATCGCTGCGACCGCAGCGCAATCGAGCGCGGCATATAGTTCACGCCATTCACGCGTAGGCACGGTCGGACCTGCTGCAAGACCCATGGGCTCAAGCATCATGCCCAAGATGACGGGATCCGCAGGGAACATCTCACCCAAAAGGGTAATCGTTGGTTTTTCACTTTTGCCGTTGCGAGGCCTGGCGACGGGACCGGCAACCGCTTCATTGCGTGCGTATTTCAACATCGCACCGGCCAGCACATCCTTGGCTTCTGCATGCGTCGGTACGCCAAATCCTGGCACGTCAATACCAATCACGCGCACGCCATTGATTTCTTTGGGCAGAATCTGCAAAGGCACGCCGCTGGCTGTCGGTACGCACAAATTGATGATGACGATCGCATCATACAAATCTGGATTAGCTTGCGCGTGTACCGCATCGCGGATGTCTTCGAACAATTTGCCCGTAACTAGCGATTCGGAATCAAACGGAACATAACCAACGCTTCTGCGCGCGCCATAAAAATGCGACGTAAAGGTCAGACCATAAACACAGCACGCTGAACCCGAGAGGATGGTGGCTGTGCGACGCATGCGCAAACCAACACGCAATGAACCGAACGCCGGGCACATACTCTGCGGCTGATCATGTGGGCCCTTCGGATAGTCCTTCGCATACTGATCCAATGTTTCACTCTTGCCTGCCGCACGAGCGGCAGCATCCAGCTGCTCTTTGCCAGAGTGGCAGCCCAGACCATCGGCCTTGAGGGCCTCAGGGTTGGCAACAATCGGAATCACAGGATGGCTCATGTCGGGCGTCCTCAGACTTCGTCGTAAACAACTTCAAGTGTTTTCTTGATGATCTCGGTCTTGCCGACCATGTCAGCGACCGTGGCAGGCTCCAAGACAACATCACGACCGGTATGTTCGGCAGAGAACAGGCCGAGCAATTCGTCTTGCGACATCGGCTTGGGGCGAACTGGCGGTGCATCAGCGACGTTTTGTGCGAGTTCGGCAAACAGCGCGCCCCACTGACTCTCGGGACGGCCGATGATTTCGTAGCTGGCACTCTTGCGGCGGATATCTTCGTTCGCAGGAATCGCAGAGAGCACCGGTATGCCGGCATGCTTGGCAAACGCTTGAGCTTCGCCGGTGCCGTCATCCTTGTTGATGACCATGCCGGCCACGCCGACATTGCCGCCGAGCTTGCGGAAATATTCCACCGCGGAGCAAACGTTATTGGCGACGTACAGCGACTGCAAATCATTACTGCCAACGACGATCACCTTCTGACACATATCGCGTGCGATCGGCAAACCAAAACCGCCGCACACCACATCGCCGAGGAAGTCGAGCAAGACATAATCAAAGCCCCACTCGTGGAAGCCTAGCTTTTCAAGCAACTCGAAACCGTGAATGATGCCGCGACCACCACAGCCACGACCAACTTCCGGTCCGCCGAGTTCCATCGCATAGACGCCATCGCGCTTGAAGCAGACATCGCCAATCGAGACTGGCTCGCCAGCGAGTTTTTTCTTGGATGAAGTTTCAATGATGGTCGGGCAGGCTTTGCCACCGAACAGCAAAGAGGTCGTATCGCTTTTCGGATCACAACCAATCAGCAAAACCTTCTTGCCCTGCTGCGCCATCATGTAAGAGAGGTTGGCGAGCGTGAAGCTCTTGCCAATACCGCCCTTGCCGTAGATAGCAATGATCTGGGTTTCTTTGGTGGGCGCACCGGTCGACACTGGATCCGGATCGATCGCAGCCTCCGCGCGCAGGCGCTCTTTTTGCATGAAATGTACCGGTGCGGCTTGGCTATCTTGTGGCTTGCTCATTTCGCTTGTCTCCAATCGAGGATCATCTTCAGGCAAGTGGAATCGCCGAATGCGGTTCGGTAAGCGGCATCGGCGTTATCGGGTGTACTACGGTGTGTAATTAGGTCGTCCAGCGACAATCGCCCCGATTCCGCGAGATCACGGACGGTGAGCAGATCGGCTGGCTTCCATTGCGCGGCAACGCGAATCTTTGCTTCGCGCATAAAGGTGGGCGCGAAGGAGAACGACAGCGGCTGGTCGTAGAAACCGGCGAGTACGATTTCACATCCTGCAGCGCCGCGCGCTATCAATGAATCAAGGATTTTGGGATCGCCACTGACGTCACAGATAGTGCGATATTTCGAGTTCTTGTCGTCCGAAGGATCAATCACTTCGTAACCCAAGGCGCCACCCCGGCGGTCGGGGTTGGTTTCCCAAACAACGGGCTTGCCTCCGGCGATCACGGCCAGTCGCGCAATCATGCGTCCCAGCACACCATGACCGATGATGAGTTCAGGCAGACTCTCGATTGGCGATGGATAGGCATGGTAGGCGGTCGCTGCCAACGCAAACAGCGTTCCGCGCTCGCCTAACTCTTCAGAGACACGCAGGGCGCGCAGGGCAGGAATCACCACACGCGATGCTGCGCCACCGAACAAACCCTTGACCTCACCAAAACAGGCGGCGCCGGGTACGAAGACCATTTCACCTATGTCGAATTGGGTACTGCGTCCTGCTTGCGCAACGCGCCCGACAGACTCATAGCCAGGTACGAGCGGATAGCCCATGCCAGGAAACATCGGCATGCGACCTGACCAGAGCAATTTTTCAGTTCCCGTGGAAATGCCACTCCAGCAGATATCGACGACCAGATCGTTCTCAGTCGGCTCAACGAGCGCCAGCTCGCGCACGCACAACTTATTGGGTTCCTCAACGACGACGGCGTGCGCATTCATGCACGACCCCTTGGGCAACCGCTTTGCGATGTCTTGTCTCGTTGCAGGCTATTCATTGAAAACCCGGCGTTATCTAATGGGAACGACCTCTTTTCGGGCCGTCTCGCTCACCTCCCCGAGCAGGCAGAGCCTTCGGGGGTACAATGTCATTTTATGCTGACGCTAAATTGTGTCAAGTAATATTTACATTTATAAGCTCAGACCGCCCGGGCGGTCAGTAATCTCACCTGAAGTGGTATGCGGGTAGGCAAGAGCCGGATGTTGTCAAAACCAGAAGATCGCAGCAGCGCGCTCAGTTGTTCAGCGGTGCGGGCCTGGCCGCGGCCCATAGCCAGCAAGTAAAAGCCAAAGTACGCATCGCCCATGGCTTCAGCACCCGGCGTGCCCGACATGGGCTCAGCCAGTACCAGCGTGCCGCCGGT
>CAMBJI010000193.1 GCA_945867725.1 Bordetella parapertussis | reverse complement strand
GTGCGCGACTGATTCGCTCGAAGCCTTTGGTTCCTGCCGCGTGTGTCTGGTTGAAATCGAAGGTCGCAGAGGCTACCCCGCCTCTTGCACGACACCGGTCGAAAACGGCATGAAAGTCAAAACTCAGACCTCGAAGTTAGCCGACATTCGCCGCGGCATGATGGAGTTGTATATCTCCGACCATCCGCTCGACTGCCTTACCTGCCCCACCAACGGCAATTGCGAATTACAAGACGTGGCGGGCATCGTTGGTCTGCGCGAAGTTCGCTATGGCTACAAAGGTAAAAACCACCTCGAACTGAAGAAGGATGAATCAAATCCCTACTTCACTTATGACGCATCCAAGTGCATCGTTTGTAACCGTTGCGTGCGTGCCTGCGAAGAAACGCAAGGTACCTTTGCACTAACCATTGATGGCCGCGGATTTGATTCGCGCGTGACTGCTGGTCAGAATGACAGCTTCATGGAATCGGATTGCGTCTCCTGCGGCGCCTGCGTGCAGGCCTGCCCGACCGCGACGCTGACTGAAAAAACCGTCATCATGATGGGACAGGCAGAACACAGCGCAATCACCACTTGCGCATATTGCGGCGTGGGTTGCTCGTTCAAAGCCGAAATGAAAGGCAATGAAGTCGTGCGCATGGTGCCGCACAAAGATGGTAAGGCCAATCACGGCCACTCCTGCGTGAAGGGTCGTTTTGCATGGGGCTATGCAACCCACAAAGACCGCATGCTCAAGCCCATGATCCGCAAGAAGATCACCGACCCGTGGCAGGAAGTGTCGTGGGAAGAAGCCATCGGCTACGCGGCTAGTGAGTTCCGTCGCATTCAGGCAAAGCATGGCAAGGATTCGATTGGTGGCATCACCTCTTCGCGCTGCACGAACGAAGAAACCTATCTGGTACAAAAACTCGTGCGCGCTGCTTTTGGTAACAACAACGTCGATACCTGCGCGCGGGTTTGCCATTCACCGACCGGTTATGGCCTGAAGCAAACGCTGGGTGAATCGGCGGGTACGCAAACTTTTGATTCAGTGATGCACGCCGATGTGATCATGGTGATTGGCGCCAATCCGGTCGCCGGGCATCCGGTATTTGCCTCGCAAATGAAGCGTCGCCTGCGTCAGGGCGCCAAGCTGATTGTGGCGGATCCGCGCACCACCGAGATGGTCAGAGGCCCGCATTACGAGGCGGATCATCATCTCAAACTCAAGCCCGGCACCAACGTGGCGATGATCTCTGCGATGGCGCATGTGGTTGTGACCGAAGGTCTGGTCAAGGAAGACTTTGTCAAAGAACGCTGCGATATGCAGTCGTTTAACGAATGGCGCACTTTCGCTGCACGCGCTGAAAATTCACCAGAAGCGATGGAAGCGGTAACAGGCATTCCGGCCGAGACGCTGCGCGCTGCTGCACGTTTGTACGCCATCGGTGGCAACGCAGCGATCTATTACGGTCTGGGTGTGACCGAACACGCACAAGGCTCGACGATGGTGATGGGTATCGCGAATCTGGCGATGGCAACCGGTAACGTCGGACGTGAAGGCGTAGGTGTTAATCCGCTGCGTGGCCAGAACAATGTGCAGGGCTCCTGCGACATGGGCTCCTTCCCGCATGAACTGCCGGGCTATCGCCACATCTCCGACAGCATTGCCCGCGCCGAGTTTGAAGCACGCTGGAACGTCACGCTCAACCCTGAACCCGGCCTGCGTATTCCGAACATGTTCGACGCCGCGCTCGACGGCAGCTTCATGGGCCTGTACTGCCAGGGTGAAGATATTGTGCAATCCGACCCTGACACTCAGCACGTCTCGGCGGCTCTCTCAGCGATGGAATGCATCGTGGTGCAGGACATTTTTCTTAACGAGACGGCGAAGTATGCGCACGTCTTCCTGCCGGGCTCGTCCTTCCTAGAGAAAGACGGTACCTTTACCAATGCCGAGCGCCGCATCTCGCGCGTACGGAAAGTTATGCCTGCGAAGGCCGGCTATTCGGATTGGGAAGTTACGCAGCTGCTGTCAAACGCACTTGGCTATCCGATGCAGTATAAGCATCCCTCCGAAATCATGGATGAGATTGCTGCGCTGACGCCGACTTTCCATGGCGTGTCGTTCAAGACGATCGACAAACTCGGTAGCGTGCAGTGGCCTTGTAATGAAAACGCGCCAGAAGGCACGCCGATCATGCACATTGATGAATTCGTTCGTGGCAAGGGTCGTTTCATCATCACGCAATATGTGCCGACCGATGAGAAGGTTACCAAGCGCTTCCCGCTGATCCTGACCACGGGTCGTATTCTTTCTCAGTACAACGTCGGCGCGCAAACGCGGCGTACCGAGAATGTACGTTGGCATAGCGAAGACCGTTTGGAGATTCATCCGCATGACGCTGAAGAACGCGGTGTACGTCAGGATGACTGGGTGGGTATCGAATCACGCTCCGGTCAGACGGTATTGCGTGCGACGGTCACAGAAAATGTGCAGCCCGGTGTGGTCTACACCACGTTCCACTACCCGGAATCGGGCGCGAATGTGATCACCACCGACAATACCGACTGGGCGACTAACTGCCCCGAGTACAAGGTAACTGCGGTGCAGGTGATGCCGGTGACACAGCCATCCGAATGGCAACGCGAATATGAGCGCTTCAACAAACAGCAGTTGGAATTGGCCAAAGCCGACTGAGTATGGGTCAGCTCCCGGACAGTGAAGCACTGATGCAGGGCTCTGACACCCTGGCCCAAGTATCGGTGCTGCGCTGCCGGAATGGCGAGCGCACGGTCTCGGCCGATGTGCTCGCTGTCGAAGTACCTGTCGCGCTGGAGTACAACGGCATCTCGCATGTGGTGATGCTAGCCTCGCCGAATGATCTGGAAGACTTTGCGCTGGGGTTTTCACTGACGGAAGGCATCATTGCGCAGCCTTCGGAGTTGTATGAAGCCGAGGTCGAGCAGCGCGACGATGGCTTGCTAGTGCATCTGCAGATTGCCTCGGAACGTTTCGTCGCACTCAAAGAGCGTCGTCGCAATATGACGGGACGCACGGGCTGTGGTTTGTGCGGCACCGAGGCGCTGGATCAGGTGCGTCGCGTGGTTACGCCGGTCACGCATCGACAGCATTTTGCGGATCATCAGCTAATGGCCGGGATGCGCGCGATGCAGGCACTGCAACCGCTGCAACAACAAAGCGGTGCTACGCACGCCGCTGCATGGATGGATGCTCAGGGACAGGTGACGCTGGTGCGTGAAGATGTGGGCCGCCACAATGCGTTGGACAAGCTGATCGGTGCACTCGTTACAGGCCAAACGGATTTGACTACCGGCGCGCTGCTGATCACTAGCCGCGCCAGTTATGAAATGGTGCAGAAGGCGGCCATTATGAATATCGGTCTGGTCGCTGCGATCTCGGCACCGACCAGTTTTGCGGTCAATCTGGCAGAGAGCGCAGGCGTGACACTCATTGGTTTCATGCGTGACCACTCGTATGTGATCTACACCCACCCGGAACGGTTGGAGGACTAAATTATGGACAGTCAACAGTTAATCAAAATGGCCAACCAGATTGGTCAGTTCTTCGAGAGCGTGCCCAATCGCGAAGTGGCAGAGAAGGATATCGCCACGCATCTCAAGCGCTTCTGGGATCCGCGCATGCGCCGCGTGATTGTGGCGAGCCTGGATACCGGCGATGCCGACAGCATGAGTGCCATCGTGCGCGAAGCGCTGACGACTCACAGGCAACTGCTGGCCTGAGACCTGTCCTGCTGGTGCTTGTGACGGTCATCTGATTTAACACCAAAGACGCTGGATCCCGGCCTGCGCCGGGATGACGGTAGTTGTTGCGGTGGCCGGCGAAAATTTATTCTCAGCCCCCACAGAACATCGCCATCGCCGCAACAAACTCCGTCTGACTGTGATTCGACCGCGCCAGCACGAACAGCGCATGGCGATCAGCCTCGATGAGGCTCTGCCACTTTGAGAGCGGCGGTAACGCCAGATGCTGCGCCTCACACTGCCTGACCACCACGTCAGGCCATCCCTGAGTGGTACGCCAGCCTTCTTCGCCCGTCATGGGCTCCTCGACCAGTGCAGCGCCGCCCAGACGATCCACCATCCGGAATAAGGCATCCCTGTAAGCGCCCTGCTCCTGGGGTGTGGCGATAGACAGCTGCAGCAGCTGCGTTTTCTCGTCGTGAGTCAGCGCCTGCCACTGGGCCAAACGCAACCGGATGCCGGCACAGTCAAGCTTGTAGCGGACACGCAGCGGAATCAGCAGCAAAGTGCTCGCTTCCCGCGATTCAAATGGATAAAAATCTCTGTTGCTCATGCTTCTGGGGCAAAAATATAGAATGTCAGGATACTTTGATCAGGATAGCGGAGTGACGTTAGAATTTATGGCCCGCCCAATCATGGGGTTTCAAGGTGGGAGCGTTCACATCATTCGGAAGATATCAAAATTATAATTTCAATCGTTTGCCTTACGAATGCCGGTATCAGGGACTGCTTCCAGTGAAGAAAACCATCGCAATATTCCTGCATCATCCCACGTGCTCGATTGAATCCGTCAACGGCGTGATTAGCGCTCTTGCGCCCAACTACAACATTCGGGTGTTCACGCGCCACAAAGTCCCGGACGGATTTTTTGACGCAATTGACATGGTGGTTTTTCCGGGCGGCGTGGGCGATGACAGCGCCTTTGTCTCTCTGTTGAAAAACAACATTGATGAGATCAAAAATTTTCTCCACAAGGGCGGAAAATATCTCGGTATTTGTATGGGCGCTTATTGGGCCGACTCGTACTATTTCGGCCTTCTCAAAGACACGCGGGTAGTGCAATACATCAAACGTCCCAAG
>CAMBJI010000192.1 GCA_945867725.1 Bordetella parapertussis | reverse complement strand
CCTCGAGCGAAGGCGGCATGGACATCGAAGAAGTCGCTGAAAAACATCCCGAGCTGATTCATAAAATTGCGATCGATCCGGCGACTGGCCTGAAGGATGCTGAGGCGGATGACATTGCTGCAAAAATTGGTGTGCCACCGGCGTCAATTGCCGATGCGCGAAAGCAGTTGCAGGGTTTATATCAGGCGTACTGGGAAACCGATGCGTCACTGGCCGAAATCAATCCACTGATTCTGACCGGTGATGGCAAAGTCATCGCACTGGATGCGAAATTCAATTTCGATAGCAATGCCTTGTATCGCCATCCGGAAATCGTAGCGTATCGCGATTTGGACGAAGAAGACCCGGCTGAAGTCGAGGCTTCCAAATTCGATCTGGCCTACATTTCATTGGATGGCAATATCGGTTGTCTGGTTAATGGCGCCGGTCTGGCGATGGCCACGATGGATACCATCAAACTTTTCGATGGTGAGCCAGCCAACTTCCTCGATGTGGGCGGTGGCGCAACGGCCGAGAAGGTAACCGAAGCCTTCAAGATCATGCTGAAGAATCCGCACTTGAAAGCGATTCTTGTGAATATCTTCGGTGGCATCATGCGTTGCGATGTGATCGCTGAAGGCGTGATTACGGCGTCACGTGCGGTATCACTGAGCGTACCCTTGGTCGTACGCATGAAAGGTACGAACGAAGACATCGGCAAGAAGATGCTCGCCGATTCCGGCTTGCCTATCATTGCCGCCGACACCATGGAAGAAGCTGCGCAGAAGGTCGTTGCTGCAGCCAACGCTCACTAATTGCGCAAGGAACAATCATGTCGATTCTGATTAATAAAAACACCAAAGTTGTAACGCAGGGCATTACCGGTAAAACCGGCCAATTCCATACGCGGATGTGTCGTGAGTATGCAAACGGTAAAGAATGCTTTGTCGCTGGCGTCAATCCGAAAAAAGCCGGCGAAGATTTTGAAGGTATTCCGATTTACGCGAATGTGCGTGAAGCGAAAGAAAAGACGGGTGCTAACGTCTCCGTTATCTACGTACCGCCCGCAGGTGCCGCCGATGCGATTTGGGAAGCGGTCGAGGCCGAACTCGATCTGGCCATCTGCATCACCGAAGGTATTCCCGTGCGCGACATGCTTGCGCTAAAAGACAAGATGGCTAAGGCGGGCAGCAAGACGCTGTTACTTGGACCGAACTGTCCGGGTTTGATTACGCCCGATGAAATCAAGATCGGCATCATGCCGGGACACATCCACAAAAAAGGCCGTATCGGGGTGGTGTCACGCTCGGGTACGCTGACCTATGAAGCGGTCGGTCAGCTGACCGCCTTAGGTCTTGGTCAATCCTCAGCAGTCGGTATCGGTGGCGATCCTATCAATGGGCTCAAGCACATCGACATCATGACAATGTTCAATGACGATCCAGATACGGATGCGGTCATCATGATTGGTGAAATTGGCGGGCCGGATGAAGCGAATGCCGCCTACTGGATTCGGGACAATATGAAAAAACCTGTGGTGGGTTTCATTGCGGGCGTTACTGCACCACCGGGTAAACGTATGGGTCATGCAGGTGCATTGATTTCTGGCGGTGCGGATACTGCGCAAGCGAAGCTGGAGATTATGGATGCCTGCGGTATCAAGGTCACGCGTAATCCTTCGGAGATGGCGCGTTTGCTGAAGCCGATGCTGTGATTTTTGCGAATAGGAAAACAAAAAGGGAGCTGCTGCTCCCTTTTTGTTTCGTATAACGGATTACCCAACCGCCTGAGTAGTCCGCGAACTTATCAGACCTTGGGCTGTAAACGCGGCGGTACTGTACCGGTTAGTACCCATTGGAGCCCTGATCCCGGTGTGCACGTGCCTGTGTAAATCAAGGTGTTGCCAGCGGCAACACCCGGAATGCCAGCGCCATAGGTAATGGTGACTATTCCACTCGTTGCACTCGCTCCAGTAGCAGCGATACCCGTCACGTTCTTGCCCGCGATAGTCGCTGGCAGACCAAGATCGTCGTGAGAAAGAGCCGCACCTTTCCGCTCGAGCGTTCCATCACTGCATGCGATGCCCATTGCTGTCATCGCGGGCGTTGCAATACTCGGGCCTTCGGCAATCCGCGCTTTCGCCGTGTAATCCTGATAAGCAGGAATACCCACCGCAGCCAAAATACCGATAATCGCAACCACGATCATCAGTTCAATCAATGTAAAACCTTGTTGTGCTGCCCCGCTGGGGCGGCTGCGGTAAGTACTTCTCATATAACACTCCCTAGTGAAAACTGAATTGACCGTGAAATCCACGAAATGGGTAGATTCATGCAGAAGGGCAAGGTCTGTGCCACATCAGTATCCGACTAAAGCTGTCAGTGTTATCCCAGTGCTGATGAAAATCTATTCGTCAAAAATAGCCGGTATTCGATCGATTTATCCTTTTAAATAAAAATCTGAGCGTCTTTGTTCAATGGTCGCCTAAATTTGGTTTATATCGATCGGCAAATTTTTGATCGCCAGTTAATTGACGCAGAATTTTTTGCATCCGCCATAACAAAAGCGGAGACAAAAAATGACAATTTATGTGAATAAAAACTAGTTTTGTCCTTTAGTGACAAATTATGTCAATTTCTGCCGGCGCATAACTCACACGAAAAATCTCATCATCATTCTCTATCGAGGCTGAGGCACCTTAATGTGGCCGTATCGTTCAAGTTGCTATCAGGAATGGCGGTGCTAGAATAGCGGCGCATTTCAAGGGCTAGAAAATCGTGCAATATCAATGACTTCTGGTATTTCCCGGCAAAGCGAAGGCGACTTGATGAAGCAAGGCGGCATCAGAATGATTGGCGACACAGGCGAGGAGGATGCTCGCAGCCGCCGCTTGCGCTGGCTTCGCTGGGTACTCATCGTACTGGTGGTCGTGGGTCTTGGCTTTCTCGCCCGGCGCATGGGACTGGTCGCAACGCTGATGGAGGTCTGGCTGATCATCGTCAGCTTGCTGGTTGTCACCATCGTATGGGCAAAATGGTCGGGCCGCCGTCGTCAGCGTCGCTGGCGTCGCGATGGCATTTTGTTTGAGCCGCAATTGCCGCGACCCATCTCGTCGATACCGGACGAATATGAGTGGCAACTGCCGTCCCATCCGCTGATTCGGGCGCCGCTGGCGATTGCATTGACTGCGGTGCTGTACTGGGTGCTGGTCGTTCATGGAATGCAGCTGCCGGGTAGCTGGCTGGTCGGTACCGCCGTGCTCGCGCTGGTAAATTTATGGCTCTGGCGTGAACCTTTGCTGCTGGTGTTCATCGTTGGCCTGGCAGTCTTTATCCTTGCGGTGATCCGCTGGATTGTACAAACTCTTCCCCTCATGGGCGCTATCGCGGCGCTTTTGGTAATCGGGGCGGCAGTGATCGCTCTGTGGATGAAAGTTCGGGAACGTCAATCAATGGGTAGTGCGAACGAATGAAAAAAGAACCCGGTGTCAATGGCGAGTGGATACCTGTCAGCGCGCATGAGCGGGTGTCGATTGCGGCCGTACCCACGTTCGTTACGCTCGGTGCGCCTGCGGTCGTTCAGACGTGGTACGCATTTACCACCCAATCCGGACCGGGCAGTTGGGTATTGCCACTGATGATATGGATTTATGGTCTGATGTTCTGGATCATTTCAACGGGCAGGCAGTTAGTTAAGTCCAAGCGCTGGGAATGGACCGACGAGGCCCTTGCGCAACAACGTCGATATCTCAGTGATGGCCGAGTGGCCAGCCGCAAGTTTTGGGGCCACTGGTGGGTGCGTTTTCCGATTGGTCTGTTATTTCTCAGCGTCGGTATTCACGCGCTGCTGAGTCGTGACTTTAATGCGCAATGGATCAGCTTCATTTTGCTCATGTGCGCATTTGTCACGCCTTTCGTTTTTGTCGCCGAGATGGCCGCATTGCCCCTCATCCTATTTTTGCTGATCGGATTTATGGGCGTGGTGGCGGTGATGCCGTTGTCGGTGATCATCATGCTGGTGGCGCTCACTATGGTGGCTACCGTGTTGATGGCGATGGATCAGCGCAGCAGGCAGCGACCTAAACGTCCCAAGCCTGAAGAGAAAAAAGAGGGCAAGCCCGTGGCGCAGGAAGCGCCCACTGATACACCGGCTGCAGATGCGGCGCCGGGCGAGACTCCGGATGAAAATCTGGAAGCACCTGCTGAGTTAGCGGCACCCGAGACTTTATCTGCCGACACGCCACCCGATGACACGGCATCCGCAGAAACGCCACCCACCGAAGCAAACGAAGCTGAAGATAAAAAATAAAAACCCCTGCTATCCGATGAGGAGCAGGGGTTTTCGTTTTACTGACAGCTGGTGCCTCGGGTCGGAATCGAACCGACACTCCTTGCGGAACCGGATTTTGAGTCCGGCGCGTCTACCAATTTCACCACCGAGGCGTTGGCAGAATTTTACCAGAACTCTGCCTTGCTTCAGCGCTGATACAGGCCAGCGTTCACCAGCCCGTTAAGTTTATTGCATATGCTGTCCGCCATTGATCGCGATATTGGCACCTGTCAGGAACGCGGCTTCATCGGAAGCCAGATAGGCGACCAGTCCGGCGACTTCTTCGGGCTTACCTAAACGCCCCATCGGAATTTGCGGAATGATCTTGCTGTCCAAGACGTCTTGCGGAATCGACGTCACCATCTTGGTACCGATATAGCCAGGTGAAATCGTGTTGACGGTTACGCCTTTGCGCGCAACTTCAAGCGCGAGTGCCTTACTGAAACCATGCATGCCAGCTTTCGCTGCCGAGTAGTTGGTCTGACCGAATGCACCTTTCTGTCCATTGACAGATGAAATATTGATGATGCGTCCCCAGCCGCGATCGGTCATGCCATCGCAG